>JBILYQ010000289.1:0-3089 GCA_044377655.1 Flavobacterium sp. | reverse complement strand
CATGGCACCGGCCTGCAACACAACATTGGGAAACCCTTCACGATAACTCGGAAAAACCAAGGCATTGGCTAGGGAAAAATAGGGACGAACATCATTTTGATAGCCTGTGGCGATGATGTTCTTGTTGTTTTTAATAATTGCTAAAGTGGCAGCATCTAATGGATCCAAATCAGGTTCTTGTGGACCGACCAAGAGTAGTTTGGCATTGCTGTAATGGGTTGTTATATTTGAAAAAGCAGCCCCCAATTCGTTAATTCCTTTATCACCTACCAAACGCCCAACGTAAATAAAGACAAAGTCTTCCTCGGTGATGTTGAGTGTTGTTTTTAAAGCTGCTATTTTCTTTTCCTCGATGGATTCTTTGGTGTAATAGGTGGTGTCGATTCCATTTACGTTGCCTTTGGCAATAATTGTCAACGGTTTTTTGGTAATGTTAAAAGCCAGTAAATCCTTTTTAACGCCTTGTCCTTCAGGATAAATATGGGTGGCAAAACGGCACAGCAGTTGGTCCATTAAAATCAACAGTTGCTTCATCATTCCTTCTTTTGAAGGGAAAATTAAGCCCGTGAAGGTGTGCATTCTAACAGGCACACCGGCAAAATAGGCGGCTATCATGCTTAACAATCCCGCTTTGGGCGTAATAGAATGGACGATAAACGGTTTTTCTTTTTTGAAAAGCAGGTACAATTTTACCAAGGAGACAAGGTCTTTTATTAGCGAAATTTCTCGTTGCATGGCTACTGACACAGTTCTTACTCCTTCCCTATTTTCTACTGTGGTAAGATGGTGATCTTTACCAGACACGGCAATGACTTCAAAATGTTCCTTCAAAAAATGCAGTTGTCCCTTTAGTAAAACATCAAGAGACAAGGCAATGGTTGAAGTGCGGATGAGTTTCTTTTTCATTGTCATTATTGAACAGCCTTTTTTATTGTTTCAATGGCAGCGAGTCTTTTAAGCTCTAATTGCACAATGTTTTTTTGCAATTCACTTTTTATATGTTCGTAATTCACTATTCCTAAATCGAACATTGTTATCAAATCCTGACTTGTTACGTCCTCAATTTGAATGACATACTCGTTTAGGTGAAAATCTTTCATAATGCCTTTGGCTTTATTGCCACCGTAACCAATGGCTATAGAGGGCACAATGGAGGTCATTGAAAAAATAACGGAGTGAAAACGGGTTCCAATAAAAAAATAGAGGTTTGAGTAGACTGATTTCAAATCCTCGCAATTTAAATTTTCATTAACCCAAGTAAATTTTTTCTTGTCCTCGGGATTGAAACTGTTCAATAAAAACTGAATGGCATTTCTATCGTCCTCATGAGAATTAGGCCCAAGGGATTGATTAAAAAAAGCCACCTTGTATCCTTTACTGTCAATGTGAAGAGCTAAATCTTTAACAGATTGTATGTATTTTTCATAGAGTGCTTCAGGATTTTCTTTACCAGGAAATCGCCAAGGTCTGATGGTAATTCCAACTACTTTATCGGTTTCGGTGAAATGGTAGTTGTTCAACACTTTTCTACCTACCGCCTTATCGCTTTGTTTCAAATAAAAACCTAAGTCAGGAGAAACCGCAATTTCTTTGCCCAATAATGCTGTGATTTTTTCGGCAGAAATGTTTTCTCTGGCTAAAATCAAATCAACGTTTTTGAAGGCATTTTTTATTTGTTTTTTTACTGAAAACCCGTCAAATGGACCGTAAGAATTGGGAAGTATCACCACTTTTTTGTGAAGCTTTTTTGCCAATTTTATATAGAATAGAAAAAACCACATTACGTAAGGCGCCGTTTTTTCGCCATGTGCGTGAATAAAACCACCACCTTTAACAAAAATGACGTCTGCTTTTTTAAATTCATTCACCGTTGTGTTGGTTTCTTTACTGAAAAGCAACTTGGTTACGAATGTGTTATTGCAAACATTCAAGAGTAACCCTCTTGTGAATAAATCTTTTAAGGCATTGAAAATTTGATAAAAAAGGTACATTACATTTTCGCCAATAACGTTGTTTTTTGGATGTTTCCCTCTTCTCGGATGCTTTAAAATATTAGTTATCAAACGCAATCCTTTTGCTTCCGTTTGAGAACATAGCAATTGGTATTCCTCTTTTGTATCCCCTAGTGAGAGGACGGATACCTCCGAAAAAAGTTTCGTGTCTTCAATAATCCTATGACTTTCCCAAACCAATGCTTGGTCACCTTTGTTCAAGTCTGTAACTCCGGGAACTATAATTGCTTTCATTTTTTTTATTTTTTTAGGATTGCTTTGGATTTGGTTTTAGACAAATAAAAATACAAGGCTATACCAAATGGGGTAGCTAATAGGGTGGTGATTTTAAATGGCGATTCCTTTAAATAGGCGCTATTTCTTGCCATAATTGATGAAGAAACGTAATGAATTGCATTTTGGAACCGTTCTTTATAATTCAAGGCAAAACGCATTTTGGCAATTCTGTAGAATGCAAATGATTTTGGACTTTGCTTGTATTGGTTAAACAAGTTCATGGAAAGTCCGTCTGGCATATATTCCACAATGCAAAAAACCTCATTGAACAGCAGCAATTTATGTTTTTGTTCAATAAACAAATACAAATAACTGGTGATAGGGAATTTTTCGCCATCAAAAAAAGGATAGGGTAAATAGCGGTTGAATACGTTTCTGTTGTGCACAAATTTTTTATCGCCCGACACTTTATAATTTACATACAATTCGGAAAACTTACATTCCTTGATGTTTTCAGGGAATTGGGTGCCAACAATTTTACCGTCACTGAAGCTATCTAACCCAACAATTCCTGCTGACTCAGGATAGCCATGTTGTTGCCACAAAAGAAGTATTCGTTCAATGGCATTATCTGGCATGTAATCATCGGAATCCATACAAACACAAAGTTCGGTTTCCATTAAATAATGGGCGGTGTTGTGTGCGCCGACCATTCCTTTATTTTCCTGTAAGTGATAGTGAATGTCGATTTTTTTGTCTGCTACCCATGATTGCACCAGTTGCTGTGTACTATCAGTAGAGCCATCGTCAATAATCATCCATAAGAAATCATTGCTAGTTTGGCGCAAAAGACTTTTGTAC
>JBILYQ010000288.1:0-3103 GCA_044377655.1 Flavobacterium sp. | reverse complement strand
TTATTATCATTGTTGTCCGATAAAAGTAAATAAAAAAGAAGCCATAAAAATGGCTTCTCAATTAAAATCGTAATTTGGTTTTGCAAAAGACAAAAAACGATGAGTAAAAGTAATTATTTTTCTAGTAAATCTGTTTTCGGACAGCTGATTTCTTTAATAGACGATAAAAAAATAAAAGATGCAGTCAAAAAGACTAATTCAGATAGATATGTAAAGCGTTTTAAGAGTAAAGATCACTTGATTAGTATGCTTTTTTGTTCGTTTGCCAAGTGTAATTCTCTTCGAGAAGTATCTGGAGCAATGCTAGGATTATCTGGAAAAACTGAAAGTTTTCAGTTAAGTCATATTCCAAAACGAAGCACTTTATCCGATGCAAATAAGAATAGAAAGGTTGATTTTTTTGAAGATGTATACAATAAGTTGCTGTTCGAATATGGTTCAGTTTTGTCGGACAGCCGAATTCAAGATGTTATAAAAAAACAGGTTAAGATTGTTGATAGCACCACAATTAGCTTGTTTAAAGATATTTTGAGTTGTGTCGGAAGAAAGTCAAAAGACGGAAAAAGTAAAGGCGGAATTAAAGTTCATACGGTAATCAATGCTGATGAAAAAGTGCCGAGTTTAGTCTGGTTTAGCCCAGCAACAACGCACGACCATAACTTTCTAAAGAAGTTAAAATGTGATGATAATACTATTTATGTTTTTGACAAAGGATATAATGATTACAAGGCTTTCAAGCATTTTACAGACAATGAAACAGGGTTTGTTACTCGTATAAAAGATAATGCTAGTTTTGATGTAATTGAAACAAAAGAAGTTCCCGAGGCTATTCATAGTGGTGTTCTACGGGATGAAATTATTGAGATAGAGGTTAAAAATGGTAAAATAATCTCAAAATTGAAGGTTAGAAAAGTAAGTTTTTATGACAGAGAAAACAAAAGAGAATTTGAGTTTATCACCAATTTATTTGAGTTAAGAGCAGATTTAATAGCTGCGTTGTATAAAATAAGATGGCAAATCGAATTACTTTTCAAACAACTAAAACAAAATTATCCGCTGAGATATTTTTTGGGGGATAATGAAAATGCCATCAAAATTCAGATATATTGTGTTTTGATAGTCAATTTACTAATAGCGGTGATTAAAAAGAGATTAAAAAGAAGTTGGGCATTTTCAAACTTGGTAAGTTTTTGCAAAATCCATCTTTTCAATTACATCCAATTGATGAAATTTTTAGAAAACCCAGAAAAAGACTGGATTATTGATAAAGCTGAAATAGAACAACTATCGTTTTTTTGACACCTTGTTTTAAAAAATGACAGAATATAAAAAATAAACAACTGAATAACAATAAGATAAAAAATAGAAATAGCCGTTTTTATTTTTTATCGGACATTAATGTTTTTTTATAATTGCTGCTAACTATTTTATAGGTCTGACAAAATCATCCCAATCACCCAATTTCGGGTGGCTTGGTTTAACAATGGTCATCATTATATCTAAAATCAAATGTATAACAATTCTACTTACAAATACACAAAGTTCAGTGTAAGGGATATTTTTTTTAAAAGTTCCGCTACTTTCATTTGTTTCATACTTATCAACTTATGCATTCATCCTGACAAGTTTATAAATTGACCGCGGTCATTTTTTAAAACCACCGCGGTCAGTTTAGTAAATCACCGCGGTCAAATACATAAATGACCGCCGTCGTTTTTCAGTCTTGTCTTGACCAATATAGAAAACTGTCGGTAGGAAAAAAATAACTTGTCGGGACAACCAATAAATAGTAGCTCTAATAACAATTACACAAAAATTGACATTTGTTCCCCTTAATAGGTGTTTTGATGAAAAACTAGGGTAATATTTTAATAATAATAAATTTGAAAAAATTAATTTTATTAGGTCTATTAAAAAATCTATCTGGATTTAATACTGGTAATCAAATAAATAAATAATTATAAATTTGTCTAAACTTTTTTGGTACAGTGTAAATTAGAGAGGTTTTTTTTATGCAATAAAAAACCGCTCTGTTTATGGGAACAGTAGCGGTTTTTTGGCATTCAACTTAACTAAAACTATCTTTATGTTTTAAAAACAATAGTGGTTTTCTGCCACTAATTTGTTGGTGATGGTTTCTCTTAATCCCACAATATTAGGCATATTGGTATATTTTGTAAAACGGCGCAATCCCATGAGCATCATGCGTTGTTCATCGCCTTCGGCAAAAGAAATAATACTTTCTTTTCCTCTAAGCGCAATAATATCAACGGCTTTGTATAAGTACAATTCAGCCATAGCAACTTGCTCTTTTACCGCATCTTGACCTTTAGATTTTACTAGTTTTTCCGTTCTCAAAATGGTGCTTTCGGCCATGTAAATTTCAATTAACATATCGGCGGCAGCCATCAATAATTGTTGGTGACCTTCTAAATCGGGACCAAATTTTTGAACCGCACCACCAGCAACCATCAAGAATGCTTTTTTTAAATTGGATAATAGTACTTTTTCTTCTGCAAATAATTCTGAAAAATCAGGTGTGTCAAATGATGGAATTCCCATCAATTCTTCTTGTACTTTTGAGGCTGGCCCGAGTAAATCAACGTGACCTTTCATGGCTTTTTTAATCAACATCCCAACGGATAACATTCTGTTGATTTCATTCGTACCTTCATAAATACGAGCAATACGAGCATCGCGCCAAGCACTTTCCATAGGTGTATCTTCCGAAAACCCCATTCCTCCAAATATCTGAATGCCTTCATCGGCACAGTTTTGTACGTCTTCAGAAACGGCAACTTTAAGGATGGAACATTCTATGGCAAATTCTTCAACACCTTTTAATTCGGCTTCCTGATGTGTATTTCCTTCGGTTTCACGCAATTTGATACGGTTTTCAATATCTTTTGCAGCTCTGTAAGTGGCGCTTTCACCAGCATAAGCAGAGGTTGCCATTTCGGCTAATTTATATCGAATGGCTCCAAAAGTGGCAATAGGGACATCAAATTGAATTCTTTCATTGGCATATTTTACCGCATTTGACGTTACTCTTCGTTGCGCATCCAAACAAGCGGCTGCCAATTTTATACGACCAACATTTAAG
>JBILYQ010000287.1:0-3107 GCA_044377655.1 Flavobacterium sp. | reverse complement strand
CCACGGGATTTTTTAAAAGATCCAATTGCTCTTTGGCAAAAGTAAAAATCTTTCTGGCCTGCGTTTTTGGAATATAATCAATAGAAATAGACAAATCTGTTTTGGTGGAAAACGAAAATTCCGAACCTAAAATATTCTCTTTTACAAACGTTGCTTCAATATCATCCCAATTATAATCCGTAAAATCCATCGAAAGGCCTAAGTTTTTTGGTTTGCAAATGATAATCCGCTTGTTGGTCAAAACGATACTGTCTGGAAAAACCGTAACTGGTTTTTTTTGCACACCAATATAACCCACTTCTTCATTTTTCATCAACAAATCATTCAATTTTGAAGTGATTTTTTCAATGGCTTTTGGGTCTTGCTCTTCGTTTAATATTTTCTTTAAATTATCAATCATGATTTATTTTTTTGATATATGCTCTCGAATAATTTTTGCAAAAGTAATGCCTAATTTTATAATTGCTTTGACTATTCGGTAATTTTATTGCCTCGGGTCAAGAATTTCATTTTGAATTTTTTTTGTCAAACTTTTGAAAACCAAATCATAAGAATGATGTATCAATTCTCGCATCATTTTATCGTCAACATCACTATTAAAATCAACGGTATTCCAATGAATTTTACTCATGTGAAAACCTGGATTAATGGCTTCATATTCGGCACGAAGTTCGGCTGCTTTTTCAGGTTCGCATTTTAAATTCAATGACGGCGTACCTTTTTCCCACTCCTTTAAAGAAGTTAAACAAAACATTTTTCCGCCAACTTTAAACACCAAAGTGTCTTCATCAAATGGGAAATGTTCGGTTACGCCTTTTTTAGACAAGCAAAATTCGTAGAGTTGTTGGATGTTCATTTTTAGTTAGGAGTTAGGAGACTTTAGTCAGGAGTTGAAAAACGTAGTCATTATATTTTACTAGAACCGAATTTATCAGGATTTTTCATCATGTAATATATCAATTTTCCCACTTCATTATTTAAAGATGTGAGTTCTTCATATTTTAATTCTAGTAAATAACCACAAGCTAATGAAAAGTCCAACCATACTTGAGTTTCAGAATTTTCAGCTTCTGCATCAGTCAGCTTACTTAAAAAATTCTTTGGATAAACTCTTTTTCTGTAAGATTCTGTTATTGTAACGGCAACACTTCTTGAGCTTCGCCTGATTTGATCAGTTAATGAATACTTTTCTTCTTTTGGAAAACTCTTTGAAACAGCAAAAATCATCATAGCTAAAGTAAATGATTTTTTGTAGGCTAATAAATCTTTATAATCCATAGTGCTTTTTTAATAAAGTTCATTTTATCTTTACTCTTTATTTCTCCAAACTCTTTACTCCTTATTCCTTACTCCAAACTATACAAAATCGGTTTACTCGGACTGGCGTCATTTTCAAACGAAGCAATTTGCAAATTGAGGATATAACTTCCATCATTCACTGAACTGTCAACAAAAATCATTTCGGTAATGGTGCAATCCAAACGCGCATCTTCGTTCAAAGTAGTTACATCTTTTACGTTCCAAAAAGCTTTGTGCGCCAATAATTTTCCTTCATCTTCTTCTCTGTCAACACTTGGCAAATCTATTAATAAATGCTGAATTCCGATTTCGCGAATAAAAATTGCAGCTTGTTCAGTTAAATAAGCAGGATTAGTATGCGAATATTTTTTAGATTTTTTCGTTTCCAAATTAGGTAACGTTCTGATGATAATAGCTTCGGGAGTTTTTCTGTTTAAAGCCGTTTCTATCTGATTTTTGGTAATCACCAAATCGTTATTTAACGTTTCGGGAGTAATTGAAATCAATTCTGCAGTGAAAAAAAACTGCTTCAAACATTGATTGATACTGTAAAAATCACGTGTAATATGTCCCAAACATTCCGTGTGCGTTCCATGCGCGTGCGGATTGAAGAAAATATTATTGAAATTGGTAGACGAGCTGCCTTCGGAAACTTTCCCAACCCAATCGTCCACTTTTACGGGTTCAATCACGGGTTTGCCCAAATACCATGCAATTGGATTTGCGTCCGTGTTCGATAATGGAATGGAAATATCAATAGGTTTTGATAAGTCGATTTGGAAGTTGTTTATTTTTGCTTTCATAATTTTTAACCGCAAAGAGCGCAAAGTTTTACGCAAAGTTCGCAAGGCATTTTTTTGGACATTATAAATTATTCACTACTCTTTTTATTCCATTTTTTATTAAAGTCACATTAAAATTCATCAGCAATCCTAGTTTACAGTTCGTTAATTTTAAGTAGGTTAAAAGTTGAGCAAAATGAATATCATTCAAGGAATCAACAGATTTTATTTCTAAAATTAATTTGTTCTCAAGGATTATGTCTAGTCTATATCCAACATCCAACCTTACTTCTTCATAAACCAAAGGCAATGGTTTTTGTTTTTGTATATCAAGCCCTGTCTTTTTTAACTCATAAAACAAGCACTCTTCATACGCACTTTCTAAAAGTCCTGGTCCTAAATGTTGATGTACTTTTAAAGCACAATCGAATACAATTCTTGATAATTCATTTTCTGTCATATTCATTTGTGAAGTTTAAAATCCAATTAATTTAGAATAAAACTTTGCGAACCTTGCGTAAAACTTTGCGAACCTTGCGGTTATGTTATTCCAAATTTAGCAAAAACAAATCACTTGCAATTCCATCACTCAAAAACTTCCCGCTTTTGGTAGTTCTTAAAATGTTATCATCCACAAAAAGCAAATGATCATCAATATATTTTGCCGCTTGTTTATTCAAATAATCCAAATACATTTTGCCAAATTCCCTTTCAATTCGTTCCAATGAAATTCCCCAAATGGTTCGCAAACCAGTCATAACATATTCGTTATACTTATCGGTTTTGCTCAACGTTTCGGTTTCTGATGGTAATTGTTTCTCCGAAATTGATTTCAGATACAAAGAATTATTCGATACATTCCAACTTCTGGAAATCCCATCATAACTGTGCGCCGAAGGTCCAATTCCGATATATTTTTTGCCCAACCAATAACTGGAATTGTTTTTGGAAAAATAAGTTGACTTCCCAAAATTGGACAATTCATAATGTATAAATCCAATTTCCGTGAGCTTATCCACCAAAATT
>JBILYQ010000286.1:0-3119 GCA_044377655.1 Flavobacterium sp. | reverse complement strand
CTCGTAGCTTATTTAGTTTTTAAGAAAGATTTCAATAAAAAAGTAGTGGAGCTATCATGATTTTTGACTGTACCCGCTTGGATTTCCTCCAAAATAGAATTGGCCAATTGCTTTCCTAATTCAACACCCCATTGGTCATAACTAAAAATATTCCATATTACGCCTTGAACAAATATTTTGTGTTCGTACAAAGCAACTAACGAACCCAAAGTTTCCGGCGTTAATTTTTGTATTAAAAGGGTGTTGGTTGGTTTATTTCCTGAAAAAACTTTGAAAGGCAAAAGAAAGGCAGCTTTCTCAGAGGAAACCCCTTGTTTTTCAAATTCAGAGCCCACTTGCGCTTCTGTTTTTCCGTGTAATAATGCTTCTGTTTGTGCAAAAAAATTGGACATCAGTTTTTCGTGATGGTCTTGATTGCCATACAATGGCTTTACAAACCCTATAAAATCGGTTGGAATTAACTTTGTGCCTTGATGTATCAATTGGAAAAAAGCATGCTGAGAATTAGTTCCCGGCTCGCCCCAAATGATTGTTCCGGTTTGATAATTCACTGGTTTCCCATCTCGCCCAATACTTTTCCCGTTGCTTTCCATGATGCCTTGCTGCAAATAGGGCGCTAATTTTTGCAAATATTGCGTGTAAGGAATCAAAGCTTCGCTTTCAGCTCCAAAAAAATTATTGTACCAAATGCTTAAAAGTGCTAAAACTATTGGAATATTTTTATCAAAACTTGCCGTTTTAAAATGGTCGTCCATTTCATTAGCCCCTTTTAATAATTTATCAAAATTATTAAATCCAACTGACAAACTTACTGACAAACCAACAGCGCTCCAAAGTGAAAAACGACCGCCAACCCAATCCCACATTGGAAAAACATTGTTTGGGTCAATCCCAAATTCGGTTACTCTTTGAATATTTGTAGAAACGGCTACAAAGTGTTTTGCAACATCTGCTTGCGATGCCGATTTCAAAAACCATTCTCTTATGGTTTCCGAATTTGTCAAGGTTTCTTGCGTTGTAAATGTTTTGGAAACAATTACAAAAAGAGTCGTTTCAGGGTTTATTTTTTTGATGATTTCGTTCACATGATCGCCGTCGATGTTCGACACAAAATGAACATTCAGATGGTTTTTATAAAACTGCAATCCTTCTACTACCATTGCAGGACCAAGGTCAGAGCCTCCAATTCCAATATTGACAATATCCGTAAATGGTTTTCCGGTATATCCTTTTCTTTCTCCCGAGATAATTTGGTTTGAAAACGATTTTATGGCTTCTTTTACTTCAAAAACTTCTGGAATGATATTTTTCCCATCTACCAATACTGATGCTGTTTCAGGAGAACGCAAAGCGGTATGTAAAACGGCTCTGTTTTCAGTTTGATTAATCACATCACCTTCAAAATATTTGGCAATGGCTTGTTTTAAATTTACTTCACTGGCTAAATCCAACAACAAACTCATGGTTTCCTGATTGATTATGTTTTTAGAATAATCAACTAAGAAATCATTCCATTGGAGGTGAAATTTTTCAGCTCTATTAGCATCATTTGCAAACATTTCTTTCATCGAAAAATTTTGCATTACTGCGAAATGATTTTGCAATTGCTGCCAAGCTTTTGTTTCCGAAGGATTAATTTTATCTAAAGCCATTTTTTGAAGTTTTAAAATGCAAATTTATACTAATTGAACATAAACTGTTCAATAAGATTTTTAAGGTAACGTTGTAGTTGTGATAAAAAAATTATTTTTTGAATTCAATCGCCGAAATACTGTCCAATTCTCGTTTCAACGGCGCCATTTCTTTCATAAATCTCGGCTTGTTTTTAGAATCCATCGGAGTTGAATTTGGTAATTTTAATTTTAAAGCGTCAACTTGCACTCCGTTTTTCCAAAATCGGTAACAAACATGCGGTCCTGTTGCCAAACCTGTGCTTCCTACTTTTCCAATTACTTGACCTTGCGTGACACGTTGTCCTCGTTTGACCATGATCTTGGACATATGAAGGTATTGAGTGGAATAAGTCTTATCGTGTTTTACTTTTACAAAATTACCATTACCAATTGTATAACCAGCTTGTTCAACTATTCCTGAAGCGGTCGTCATGATTGGCGTTCCTGTTGAAGCGGCATAATCCGTTCCGTTATGTGCTTTCCAACGATGTTGAACTGGATGAAACCGTCTTTTTGTATAACGAGAAGTGATGTTTACAAATTTTAAAGGTGCTTTCAGGAAGAAATTTTTCAATGCTTTTCCTTCTTCGTCATAATATTCTAATTTTCCCGAATTCTGATCGTGTTCAAAAGGGAATGCATAAATATTCTTGCCTTTGTATTCAAAATAAGAGGCTTTCAAATTGTCAACACCATCATAAATGGTATCGTTTATAAATCTTTCTGTAAAAGTTATGGCAAATTTATCGCCCTTCTGAAGTTTAAAAAAATCAATCGACCAAGCATATACTTTTGCAATTTTAGCAGCTAGTGAAGCGTCTACTTTTTCATTGGCTAAAGTTTCTGAAAGGGAACCATTTAATGCTCCGGCTATTGTTCTTGTTCTAAAAGTTAACGGTCTGGTTTTTTTATGAACAACAACCGAGTCTTTAAAATCGATGATGTAATAATTCAGTCTATCTGGTTGATAAATAAAAGCTTGGATTTTTTTGGTTTTGTCTTTAGTTCTCAAAATGGTGAAAGGCTTTCCTTTTCTCATCATTCTGACATCAAAAGTGTCTTTTACTTTTGCTACAATATCAAAAACTTCTCTTCCAGCCAAATTTTGTTCTTGTAGAATACTGCCAAACGTATCACCACTTTGGATAGTATCTTGTACCACATTGTAATCATTGAGTTTGTATCCAAATTCAACAAGGACAGTTTTGGGTTTTATAATTACAGCCGTTTCTTCTTTTGTTTTATTACAAGATACTAATAAGATTATTGCAATAAAAAATAGGAGTATTCTTTTCAAGATGATACTTTTTTTGGGTGAATTTATTCTTCACCCCAATTTTTTAATTCTTCTTCGCTCCATAATTCTGGAAAAAATATTCTTCTCTGGTATTTTGGATGCATGTATTTTTTCCAATCGCTTCCGCCAGTTGCCTCTCCGGAGCCTTT
>JBILYQ010000285.1:0-3128 GCA_044377655.1 Flavobacterium sp. | reverse complement strand
TCTGTTTATCGGCGCGGCACTCGGAATTACTTCCCTAATTTTTTTCTTCTTCTTCCGTTCCTTTAGAACTACATTGATCTCCATTTGTATTGTGATTGTAGGTGTAATGTGGTCGTTTGGATTCCTTGGATTGCTGGGTTACGAAATAACGGTTTTGACGGCTTTAGTTCCCGCTTTAATTATTGTTATTGGTGTACCAAATTGCATTTTTCTGACCAATAAATACCATCAGGAATGCAGAATTCACGGCAATCAAGCCAAAGCTTTGGTGCGGGTTTTAACCAAAGTTGGAACAGCAACTTTTATCACTAATCTGACAACATCGTTTGGATTTGCCACTTTTATTGTTACCAATAATGAACTTTTAAAAGAATTTGGAATTGTAACATCGGTCAATATTTTAGCCTTATTCCTTTTGTGCTTATTCGTCATTCCGATACTTTACAGTTACATGCCTATTCCAAAAGAACGTCATCTGGTACATCTTGAAAGAAACTATGTAGTAACTTTTATGGAATGGATTCAACGCACCGTAAAAAGCAACCGATTTGCCGTTTATACCGTTGCAATCACCGTTTTTGGCCTTAGTATTTTTGGCCTTTTCCAAATGAGAATTTCAGGAAGTTTGATTGAAGACATGCCAAAAAAATCAGCATTTTTCAATGACATTGTGTTTTTCGAAAAAGAATTTGATGGTGTTATGCCGATGGAAATAGTCATTGACACCAAAAGAAAAAAAGGCGTCATGAAACTTTCCACGCTAAAAAAAATGGAGGAATTCCAAAAAACAATCGAAGAAATTCCAGAACTTTCTAAGCCAATTTCCGTTTTGAATGTCGTGAAATATTCTAAACAAGCGTTTTACAACGGTAATCCTGAATATTACGCTTTACCAACTGCGCAAGAGCAAGGATTTATTTTCGAATTTGCCAAAAACACAAGTAATAACAGCAAAGACAATCCACTGAAAAGCTATGTTGACAGCACCGGAAGATATGCCAGAATTACAACATTTATAAAAGATGAAGGCATCAACAATATTGATGTTATTGAAGCGAAATTAAACAAAAAAATAGCCGCGATTTTCCCAAAAGATCGCTATGAAGTTTCCATGACAGGAAAAGCCTTGGTGTTTCAAAAAGGAACAAAATACCTGTTGGATAACTTAATTTGGTCCTTGGTTTTAGCCATATTTATTACTGCGGCATTGATTGCATTCATGTTTCGTTCGTTCAAAATGATATTGGTTGCCTTGATTCCAAACCTATTTCCATTGTTCATCACCGCAGGATTGATGGGTTATTTCAACATTCCGCTGAAACCTTCCACTATCTTAGTTTACGGAATCGCTTTTGGACTTTCGGTTGACGACACCATTCGTTTCTTATCACAATACCGACAAGAATTAAAAAAGAACAACTGGAAAATTAAGAAATCCGTTTTCGCCACGCTTAAAGATTCCGGATTGAGCATGTTTTACACTTCGGTCGTTTTGTTCTTTGGGTTTTCTGTGTTCATGTTGTCCAGTTTTGGCGGCACAATTGCCCTTGGTGGCTTGGTTTCCGTAACATTGCTGTTCGGAATGCTTTCCAATCTTGTTTTATTGCCTTCCTTGGTGTTGACTTTGAATAAAAGTTTGGCCAACGAACAGGAATTCATTGAGCCAAAAATTGATATTTTGGAACACAATGACTACGACGAAGAGATAAAATAAAACGTATTTAGTAGTATATTTGCAATTAGAAAATTTTATAAAATGAAACATACAAAAGTTAAAGACTTACTCAACAGTTCCAATACAATTCAAGAAGTAAATGCAAAAGGTTGGGTAAGAACTTTTAGAAACAATCAATTTATTGCGTTGAACGATGGTTCAACCATCAACAATATTCAGTGTGTAGTCGATTTTGAAAACACACCCGAAGAAACCTTAAAAAGAATTACGACAGGTGCTGCAATTTCAGTTATCGGGTCTTTGGTGGAAAGCAAAGGCGCAGGTCAAAAATATGAAATCCAAGTATCCAAATTGGAAATTCTTGGTGATTCAGATGCGGAGAAATTTCCAATGCAACCCAAGAAACATTCGCTGGAATTTCTTAGAGAAAACGCGCATTTAAGAGTTCGTACCAATGCTTTTGGCGCTATTATGCGTGTGCGTTCGGTTTTGTCATTTGCCGTTCATACTTATTTTCAAGAAAAAGGATTTGTATACGTAAACACGCCAATCATCACAGGTTCTGATGCGGAAGGCGCTGGCGAAATGTTTAAAGTTACGGCTTTGCCATTTGACAATACACCAAGAACAGAAGACGGAAAAGTAAATTACAAAGAAGATTTCTTCGGAAAAGAAACTAATTTGACCGTTTCTGGGCAATTAGAAGGCGAAACATTTGCCATGGCTTTGGGTCAGATTTATACTTTTGGACCAACATTCAGAGCCGAAAACTCCAACACTTCGCGCCATTTGGCTGAGTTTTGGATGATTGAACCCGAAGTGGCGTTCAATGATTTGAACGACAATATGGATTTGGCGGAAGATTTCATTCAGTATGTCATCAAATACACGTTAGACAAATGTCAGGACGATTTGAAATTCCTAGAAGGAAGATTATTGGAAGAAGAAAAATCAAAACCACAAGCAGACAGAAGCGAAATGGGATTGCTAGAAAAACTGAATTTCGTTTTGGAAAATAATTTCAAACGCGTTTCTTATACCGAGGCGATTGCTATTTTGAGAGATTGTACACCAAATAAAAAGAAAAAATTTAATTATATCATCAACGAATGGGGTGCGGATTTACAATCGGAACACGAAAGATATTTGGTAGAAAAACACTTTAAATGTCCCGTAATTTTGTTTGATTATCCAGCCAATATCAAGGCGTTTTACATGCGTTTGAACGAAGATGGAAAAACGGTTCGCGCCATGGATATTTTATTTCCAGGAATTGGCGAAATCGTTGGTGGTTCGCAAAGAGAAGAACGCTATGACGTTTTGGTGGAAAAAATGAAAGCTTTGGGGATTGACGAAGAAGAACTTTGGTGGTATTTAGACACCCGAAGATTTGGTTCGGCCGTGCATTCCGGTTTCGGACTTGGATTTGAAAGATTGGTGCTTTTTGTAACCG
>JBILYQ010000284.1:0-3133 GCA_044377655.1 Flavobacterium sp. | reverse complement strand
TGAGTATCCTTTCATTCTAGGCGTAAATTTAAACTTGTCTTTTTTCTCTATATCATCCTCAGAAGCATAGCGAATAAGACCTTTGGGCAAACCAATCGTTTCCATGATAGTATCGCATTCATCAATACATGCGGTACAATTGATGCACTCTAACTGAGTACCGTTTCTTATATCAATTCCTGTTGGACAAACATGAACACATTGTTTACAATCAATACAATCTCCTTTTCCAGTTGTAGCTCTATCTTCTTGTTTGTTAAATTTAGCTCTTCCCAATTCTTTTTCTCCTCGAACAAAATCATAGGCTACGTTTATAGATTTATTATCCAAAAGCACACCTTGTAATCGACCATAAGGACAAGCGATAATACAAACTTGTTCTCTAAACCAAGCAAAAATAAAATAGAAAACTCCTGTAAAAATAAGTAATGCGATAAGCGTACTTATGTTGTTTTTTGGACCTTCTTCAATCATTTTAAACAATTCGTCACTACTAATCAAATAAGCCAAAAAAACGTTTGCAATAAGAAAAGAGATGACCAAAAAAAGTGTCCATTTGATTCCTTTTTTACGGATTTTTTCAGCATTCCATTCTTGCTTTTCTAAACGTATTTGTGCACCACGATCTCCTTCGATCCAGAATTCAATTCTACGAAAAACCATTTCCAAAAATATCGTTTGAGGACAAACCCATCCACAGAAAATACGCCCAAAAATCACAGTAAATAGAATGACAAAAACGACGCCAACAATCATGAAAAGAACGAACAAATAGAAATCTTGAGGCCAAAATGGAAATCCGAAAATATTAAATCTTCTTTCCAATACATTGAACATCATGAACTGATTACCATTAATCTTTATAAAAGGATTGGCAACTAGAATAATTAATAAAAAGTAACTGACCCACTTTCGATATTCGTAAAATTTACCAGATGGTTTTTTAGGAAAAATAAATTTTCTGTTTCCTTCATCATCAATTGTTCCGATAGTATCTCTAAAAGCTTCGTCTGGTAAATTTGACATTTTTTTTATTATTTAACTTCTGTACTATCTATTTTCACTACAGCAGTTGTAGCATCTGATTTTGGAGCATTTTCATCTACCCAAATTTCTCCTTCAGAAACTTTTGGATCTTTTGGATTACTTCCTTTTAAAGATAAAACATAACTAGCCACTTTTTGCATTTCTTTAGGTTTTAAAGTTCCTTTCCAGGAAATCATTCCTTTACCATCACGACCACCATTGACTAAAGTGTGAAATACATTTTTTATTCCTCCACCCAATATCCATTGCTCATCGGTTAAATTTGGACCAATTGATCCTCCTCCATCAACTCTGTGACAAGCCACACAATTGGTTGTAAAAATAGCTTTTCCTTCTGCTAAAGCGTTGGCATCAGTTAATAAGGTAACCGATTTTTCATCCATCATATCTGGAGCCGTTTTCATATATTCGGCCACATCAATTTTAGCTTGTGCCAATTCTTTTGTTAGTTCCATTTCTTGATTATCTCCACCCATTATTTCAAATCTCACTAAATATACTCCAGCAAAAACAATACAAGCATAGAATAAATAAACCCACCAAGGCGGTAAATTATTATCTAATTCTTTTATTCCATCATAGTCATGATCTAATAACAATTGACCTTCATTTTCAATTGGTTCTGATTTAATCAAAAGCTTCATGAGTTTTTTAACTATTGGACTATCGCTAATACTCAATGTACTTGCTTCCTCCAATTTGACTTTCTGTTCTTCTGACAATAAATGATAGGTAACATTATCTATTGCACTTACCGTAATTTCTATTGCTATTAAAAGGAATAGAAATACCAAAAGGAAAAGCATCACCATTGGAAATTTGATAAAAGCGGGTCTATCTCCAGAGTCTATGAAATATTCCATTGCTCCAAAAACCGCAAAGAAAATAATAGGAACTCTAACGTATACAGGGATTAATTTTTTCATTATTTAGATATTAAAAAATTATACTATTTGATTGTCTTGTAATGGAATTTGACTCATCTCATCAATTTTTTCTTTTTTATAAGAGAAAACCCAAAAACCTAATCCAACAAAAAAGACAAAGAAAATTAATAACGAAAGGATTGGATAAATCGCAACTCCTGCGATGGTTTCCATATTGTGTTTTACTTGTTCAAACATGGGTTTATTTTTTATTGTTATCTTTTACTTTTATATCGGTTCCAAGTCTTTGCATATAAGCAATCAAAGCAATAATTTCTCTTTCATTCATAGGAACAAATTTTTCTCCTTTTGCTTCCGCTTTTTTCTTACTGTCAGCATAACTTATCACAAAGTCAGGGTCGTTTTTAAGACTTTCTTCAATTTTTAGAGCCTGAGTTCTTAAATCTTTTTGTCCATTTGCAATCTGCTCATCAGTATAAGGAACACCGAGTGTTTTCATGGCTTTCATTTTCTTTTCTGTCAATGAAATATCCATTGCTTTATTGTCAAATAACCATTTGTAAGCCGGCATTATAGAACCTGCTGAAATACTTTGTGGACTCCAGAAGTGATTAAAATGCCAGTTGTCGTTGTATTTTCCCCCTTCTCTCAACAAATCCGGACCAGTACGTTTTGAACCCCAAAGGAATGGATGATCGTAAACAAACTCTCCCGCTTTTGATTGTGGTCCGTATCGTTCTACTTCACTACGGAATGGTCGAACCGATTGAGAGTGACAACCCACACAACCTTCACGAATGTATAAATCACGTCCTTCTAATTCTAATGGAGAATATGGTTTTACACTTGCAATGGTTGGGATATTGGATTTTACCATAATTGTAGGTACAATTTGGATAACTCCACCAATTAAAATTGCAATTGTTGCCAAAATGGTCAATTGAATAGGTTTTCTTTCTAACCAAGGGTGGAATTTTTCTCCTTTAATTCTTCCAGAACTAATGCTAACTAATGCTGGAGCTTCGGCTAATTCGTCTTCAATTTTTGAACCAGCTCTAACGGTTTGTATTATATTATAAACCAATACCAACATACCTATTAGATATAGTGTTCCTCCAATAGCTCTCATCCAATACATCGGCATGATTTGAGTCACTGTTTCAAGGAAATTTCCATAAGTTAAAGTTCCATCTGGATTA
>JBILYQ010000283.1:0-3139 GCA_044377655.1 Flavobacterium sp. | reverse complement strand
TTGTACTCCCGCTTTTTCGGCGTTTAAACCAGCAGTGTACGGACGACGTCCTACAGATACTAGAGCATAATCGCCTTCCAGCGTTATGGTTTCCCCTTTGGCGTTTTCGGCTTGCACCATCACGCTATCGCCTTTTCGTTCCACAGACTGCACTTTGTGCGACACATAGAACTTCATGCCTTGTTTTTTCAATACTTTGGTCAATTCCTTTGATAACGAACTGTCCATACCTGGAATGATTCTGTCCATAAATTCTACAACAGATACCTGTGCGCCCAGCCTCAAATACACCTGACCTAGCTCAATCCCTATTACGCCACCGCCAATAATAACCAAATGTTTTGGCACTTCTTTAAGTTTCAAGGCTTCTGTAGAGGTAATGATTCGTTCTTTGTCTATTTTTATAAATGGCAACGAAGAGGGTTTAGAACCTGTTGCAATGATAATATTCTTTCCTTCAATGGTTTCCGAAGTGCCATCGGCTTTGGCAATGGCCACATGTGAAGCGTCTACAAAAGACCCCATACCTTCAAAAACGGTGATTTTATTCTTGTCCATCAAAAATTTCACGCCACCCGAAGTTTGGTCTACCACGGCTTGCTTGCGGGCAATCATCTTTTCTAAATTGACTTTTACTTCGCCCGTCACTTCAATACCATGCTCGGCAAAATGCTGCATCTCGGCATAATGGTGCGAAGACGCCAAAAGTGCTTTTGACGGAATACACCCCACGTTGAGGCAAGTGCCACCAAGGGTGCTGTATTTTTCTATAATAGCGGTGTTAAAACCCAATTGTGCACAGCGGATAGCTGACACGTATCCTCCAGGACCTGAACCTATAATGACTACGTCAAATGAACTCATAGCGGTGTGTTTTTAATGTGTTTTTTATTATTTAAGTGTCACAAAAATAGAGTATTTTGTTGAACTAAAGACATACTTTTGGGTATATTTACTCTTGTTTCAGCAATTTTTAACCCACAAGCAGTCCGTGTCTAAAAAACCTACTAACCTGACTATTACAACGTGAAAGCGGTGGTATTTTTGACTTCGCCAATCATGAACGTGCTGTGTGTGCTACCAATGTGTTGCAGCGTGGTGAGCTTTGTTACCATAAACTCGCGGTAGGCCTCCATGTCTTTTACACAGATTTTGAGGATGTAATCATAGTCGCCACTAACATGGAAACACTCCAGCACTTCCTCCAATTGTACCACTTCTTTTTCAAAAGTAGTTAGGAAGTCTTTAGAATGTTGCAACAACTTGATGTGACAGAAAACCACAAATCCTTTCTCAATCTTGTTGCGGTTGAGCAACGCCACATAGCGCGCAATGATTCCCTCCCGCTCCAGCTTTTTAATGCGTTCGTACACGGCCGTAACCGACAGATGGAGTTTTAGTGAAAGTTCTTTGGTAGTTTGCTTGGTGTCTACCTGCAATAGTTTGAGCAACTTGATGTCTATGGGGTCTAAATGCATGATAATGAGTTTGCCGTCATGTCTCTTCAAGAAAGTCTTCACCTAAAAATAATCTAAATAAAGCGTGCTTCGTGTTGTGATAATGACAATTAATCCACAAATATACCTTTTTACCGTTTTATTTTCTAAATAAATCGCCTTGACTTGACAATATGTTGGATGTTTTGTTGTTTTGGATTGGATTTCGTTATAACACGATGTCTGATAATAACAACCAACAAGCAGAAACCAGCTAGCCACAGCCCTCCTTTATTTTTCTACTTTAGACCTAGAAATAAGGCAATAACTAACTGGATAAAGCATCTAAAAACAACTCTTATGAAAGATTTTAATCCCGCAGACAACATTCAGGACTTACAGTATTTTGGCGAATTCGGTGGCGTGAACCCGTCCATATCCGATAGTTCCACCTATACCTTTTTGTCAGCCAAAACCATGTTTGATACTTTTGAAGGCAACGCCGAAGGGTGTTACCTTTACTCGCGCCACTCCTCGCCTAGCAACCTCTATCTAGACAAAGCCTTGGCAGCCATGGAGTGCACAGAAACGGCCAACGTTTCGGCATCGGGCATGGGCGCCATTACTCCCACCTTGTTGCAACTGTGCGGACAAGGCGATCACGTGGTATCCAGCCGCACCATTTATGGTGGTACCTACGCTTTTTTGAAAAACTTTGCGCCTCGTTTTGGCGTAGCAACCACCTTTGTAGACATCACCAAATTAGATAGTGTAGCAGCCGCTATTACCCCTAAAACCAAAGTGTTGTATTGCGAAACTGTAAGCAACCCTTTATTAGAAGTAGCCGATATTGCCAGCCTAGCCAAACTCGCCAAAAAAAATGGACTAACACTTGTGGTGGACAACACCTTCTCGCCGCTGTCTGTGTCGCCTGCTTTGCTTGGCGCCGACATTGTTATCCACAGTTTAACCAAATATATTAATGGTAGTAGCGACACTGTTGGCGGCGTTACCTGCGCTTCTCGTGAGTTCATTGACAGCCTGAAGAACGTGAACAGCGGCGCCAGCATGTTGCTCGGACCTACTATGGACAGCCTACGTTCGGCCAGCGTTATGAAAAACCTACGCACGCTTCATATCCGCATGAAACAGCACAGCCACAACGCCATGTACCTTGCTACCCGTTTTGAAAAGGACGGAATCAAGACCGTTTATCCTGGGCTAGAAAGCCATCCAAGCCACGCCATTTACAAAGGGATGATCAATCCTGAGTACGGCTTTGGAGGCATGATGACCCTTGATGTGGGCACACTAGACCAAGCCAACGCCTTAATGGAGTTAATGCAATCGCGCAACTTAGGCTATCTTGCCGTAAGTTTAGGGTTTTACAAAACCCTCTTCAGCGCTCCCGGAACGTCCACCTCTAGTGAAATTCCGCTAGAAGAACAAATCGCAATGGGACTAACCGACGGGCTCATCCGTTTCTCGATAGGCCTTGATAACGACATTGAACGTACGTATCAAATGATGAAAAACTGCATGATAGAGCTCGGAATACTATAATATATACTACCAACAAACCACTACAAATCCGTTCGAGCACCTCGTGAGCGGATTTTTTTGGGCTTTCGCAAATGCCACTCCGGCCACCTTTTTCGGTGGGAAAAACATCCCTCAAGCCGCTGCCTAAAACTGCCTTCAAA
>JBILYQ010000282.1:0-3145 GCA_044377655.1 Flavobacterium sp. | reverse complement strand
TTCAAAAAACGATTCTTCATCAATAATTCCTTTGATAACATCGTGCATATCATAAGGTTTATTCGCATTTTCTGGAATAATTGTATCCAATTCAATGCGAATTTCGTCACCTAGAATGCAAGCGATTCTTGGGGTAAGTTCTTTATTATTTTGTGGAATATAACTTAGTAGTTTTTTTATGTCTTCCAAACATTCTATTCCGTTGGGAGATGTTGTGTGTGCTACCCCTGATTTGGTTGAATGGGTAATCGCTCCGCCTAACTCTTCCGAAGTAACTTCCTCATTGGTTACCGTTTTTACAACATTTGGACCCGTCACGAACATGTAACTGTTGTTTTCAACCATCATTGTAAAATCGGTCATTGCAGGAGAATAAACAGCACCACCAGCACATGGCCCCATTATAGCAGAAATTTGCGGTATAACACCGCTTGACTGAACGTTTTTATAAAAAATATCAGCATATCCGCCAAGAGATCGAACACCTTCTTGAATTCGTGCGCCACCAGAATCGTTCAAACCAATCATAGGTGCGCCTACTTTTAGTGCCATATCCATTACTTTACAAATTTTCTCAGCATGTGTTTCTGACAAAGCACCGCCAAAAACGGTAAAATCTTGCGCAAAAATATAAACCAATCGACCATTAATCGTTCCATAACCTGTGATTACACCATCTCCAAAATAGATTTCTTTTTCCATTCCAAAATCGGTGGTTCTGTGTGTAACCAGCATTCCGATTTCTTCAAAAGAACCCTCATCCATAAGGTATTGAACACGCTCACGAGCCGTTAATTTTTTCTTTTCGTGTTGCTTTGCAATTCTATTTTTGCCTCCGCCCAATTTGGCCAAAGCAATTTTATCGTTTAATAATTTGATTTTATCTTCCATGACTTATTGTATTGGTAATCTTAAGATTTTTTTATCCTCTAAAAATTGTTGTAAAGCTACATAAGCGGCAATTTCTGCTTCCTCATCCATATTTGCTTTCAATTTCTCAGCATCGTAAAAACTTTTCACAAAACCTGTATCAAAATTTCCAGAACGAAAAGCTTCATGTTCCATCACAAATTTCCCAAATGGTAATGTAGTTGCAACACCAACTATATGATAATCATCGATGGCTTTTATCATCAATTCTATGGATTCTTCTCTGGTTTTTCCATAAGTTACCAATTTGGAAAGCATCGGGTCATAATAAATTGGCACATCCATTCCTTCTTCAATTCCGTTATCCACCCGAATTCCTTCACCAACAGGAAGTTTGTAAGTACTTAAAAAACCAACATTGGGTAAAAAGTCATTCATAGAATCTTCGGCATAAACTCGGAGTTCCATTGCGTGACCTTTTATTTTTAAATCTTCCTGTTTGAATGGTAATTCCTCACCACGAGCAATACGGATTTGCAGTTCTACCAAATCTAATCCAGAAATCATTTCCGTCACCGGATGTTCCACCTGCAAACGGGTGTTCATTTCCAAGAAAAAGAAATTGTGTTTATCATCCATCAAAAACTCAACAGTTCCTGCGCCAAGATAATCGCACGCTTTGGCCACTTTCACAGCCGCTTCTCCCATTTCCTTTCGTTTTTCTGGAGTTAAAATGGAGGATGGCGCTTCTTCAACTACTTTTTGATGACGCCGCTGAATGCTACATTCTCTTTCAAAAACATAAACTATATTCCCATGACTGTCAGCCATAATTTGAATTTCAATATGGCGCGGTTTGGTCACATATTTTTCAATAAAAACTGAGCCATCGCCAAAAGCAGAAGTGGCTTCACTGATAGCACGATTCATTTGAGATTCAAAATCTTCTTCTTTCTCAACTATACGCATTCCTTTTCCGCCACCGCCAGCAGAAGCTTTTATCAGAATTGGAAATCCAACTTCTTTCGCTGTTTTTTTGGCTTCGTCTAAATCCGTAATGGCATGATCAACACCTGGAACCATTGGGATATCATATTTCATAACCGCTTCTTTAGCCGCTAATTTACTTCCCATCATTTCAATGGCTTTCGATTTTGGTCCAATAAAAATGATGTTATTTTTTTCGCATGCTTGCGCAAAACTTGAGTTTTCACTTAAAAATCCATAACCTGGATGAATGGCATCCACACGAAGTGATTTGGCAACTTCAATAATTTTATCACCACGCAAATACGATTGACTTGACGGTGCTTCACCAATACAAACAGCTTCATCAGCATATTTTACATGAAGCGCATTTCTATCGGCTGTCGAAAAAACGGCTACTGTTTTAATGCCCATTTTTTTGGCAGTTTTCATTACTCTTATAGCAATTTCTCCTCTATTGGCAACTAATATTTTTTTGATTTCTTTCATGTCTACTCGAATTCAATTAATAACTGTCCTTTATTGACTGCAATTCCTATGACAACCGCAATGGATTTGATGATTCCGTCACGGGGTGATAAAAAACTGTTTTCCATTTTCATGGCTTCCAAAATAAGTAAAGGATCATTTTCTTTAACTTCTTGGCCTACTATTACACTGATTTCTAAAATTAAACCAGGCATTGGCGCTTTAATAGCATTAACTTTTTTAGTACCACCTATTTCAAATCCCATTTCTTTAATAAGAAGATCTAAAGAATCGGCAATAGCAACAGTATAAGTGTTGCTGTTTACATTAATGGTATATTTTTTTGTGATGAAATCCGTTGAAATTATTTCTACTTTATAAGGTTTACTATCTTTTAGTACGTGGAATTTAGACTTTTCCACACTTACAGCGTCCAGATTTTTAAGATCACTTTCAGATAATTCAAAACTATTCAAATTATTTACTGAAAGTTTATATGTTGCATCCATATAAGATTGTTTTTTTGTTATCGTAAACATACAAAAAAGAAATCGTTTGCGTAACTGACAGAACTTGTATAATTGGAAATTTAATATAGTTGTTTCTAAACGAGAAATTATAAAACAAGCAACCCAAATTCTCTCAATGAATTTAAAGGTTTTGAATACCAAAACAATTCAAAATCTTCAAACTTCTTTTCAAAATCATCTTTAATTTGGGCAAAAGTTTGCTTATTATCTTGATAAATAGAAACATTTTTCAAGGTTGCAATCAGCCATTCACCTTTTTCTTTTTCGACTATAATTTCTAAAGTTTCGCG
>JBILYQ010000281.1:0-3159 GCA_044377655.1 Flavobacterium sp. | reverse complement strand
GGGTTTAGCACAAACAAAAGCGTTGCGAGATGAGTTGGAAGATTTTAAAACCTCAGGAAAATTTATAATGTCGTATGCAGATATGTATTCGCAAAGGGATTATTATCTAAACTCCGTTGCCAATACTATTTATATCAATCCAATTGGCGATTTAGACTTCAAAGGATTGTCTTCAGAAATTATGTTTTTCAAGGATTTTCAGGAAAAATCGGGATTGAAAATGGAAGTTATCCGTCATGGAAAATACAAAAGTGCTGTTGAACCCTTCTTAGAAAACAAAATGAGCGATGCCAACAGGGAACAAATTTCAGCTTTGTTGAATTCCGTTTGGAACAACATGGTTGTTGACATTGCCAAAAGTAGAAAAGTGTCTGTAGCACGTTTGAATGAAATTGCCAACGGACTTTTGAGCAGAACACCCGAAATGGCAAAAGCAGAAAAATTAGTTGACAAAATTGCCTACGAAGATGTCTATCATTCCGATATTAGAAAAGCATTAAAAGTAAAAGAAGACAAGGATTACAACAAAGTTTCCATTGAAGATTATGCCGAAAAAGTAGCTACAACTTCTAAAGAGTATGACACCAAAGACAAAATCGCCATCATTTACGCTCAAGGCGAAATAAAAAGCGGTGAAGGCGATGTGGATTATATTGGCGAAGGTTCCATGCGTCGTTCGTTGCAAAAAGCACGAAAAGATAAAAATGTAAAAGCTATTGTTTTGAGAATTGACAGTCCAGGCGGAAGTGCTTTGACTTCCGACTTGATTTGGAGAGAAATTGAATTGACCAAAAAGGTAAAACCTGTGGTGGTTTCAATGGGCAATCTTGCCGCTTCGGGCGGGTATTATATTGCGTGTAACGCTGACAAAATCTATGCGGAAAACAACACCATAACTGGTTCGATTGGGGTTTTTGGAATTTTACCCAACTTTACACAAGCCGCTAACAAACTTGGTTTGAACACCGAACAAGTAAAAACCCATACAAATGCCTCTGATTATTCTCCCTTTAAACCCTTAGATGATAACTACAGAGCGTTTGCACAAGAAGGCGTTGAAAAAATCTATACCACTTTTGTAAACCGAGTGGCAAAAGGAAGAAAAATGAGTTTTGACCAAGTTGATGCCATTGCACAAGGTAGAGTTTGGTCGGGTTCTGAGGCTTTAAAAATTGGCCTAGTGGATAAAATTGGTGGCATGGAAGAAGCCTTGGCAGAAGCCGCTAAATTGGGTAAAATAAAAAAATACAGAACACAAAATTTCCCTGAATACGAGAAAAATTTTGATGATATTTTAGCACAATTTGGATTGGCGCAAAGTAAACAAGAATTGATCAAAGAAGAAATTGGAGCAGAAAATTATATGATTTTGCAACAAGTAAAAAGAATGACACAACAAAAAGGGATTCAAGCCATGATGCCTTTTGAAATTAAAATAGACTAAAACAAACTATTAATTTTTTATTAAAAGTGCGACAGATTTCATTATTTGTCGCACTTTCTCTTTACATTCATGGCTTGAAACTTTAACTTTGCTAAACAAAGGCAAGGTTTTTGACAAGTTATTTCCAAATTTAATCATCTTATTATGATCAAGAAAATTTTAAAAATCGTTGGAATTATTTTACTGCTTTTAGTGGTTTCACTATTCGCCATTCCCTATTTGTTTGAAGACCAAATCAAGGCTAAGATTGTTGCTGCCATTAATGAAAATGTAGATGCTAAGGTGGCTTTCTCCGATGCTGATTTGAGTTTGTTCAAGAGTTTTCCGCAGGCAAATGTGTCGATTGAGCAACTTTCGATTATCAACAAAGCCCCGTTTGAAGGCGATACGCTACTTGCTATGGGCGAATTGAATTTGGAAATGTCCATCATGGAGTTGTTCAATGGCGCTGATAAACCGATGACTATTGAAGGGATTTCATCCAAAAATGGGTTGATTAATATTATTTTCAATAAAGACGGCATTGGAAATTTTGACATTGCTTTGAAAAATGCCAAGAAAAAAGACGATGGCAAGAGCAAGCCAATGTCATTGAAGATAAAAGAATATGCGGTGGAGAATTTCAAGTTCCGTTATTATGATGAGAAGTCAAAGCTAAAAATGGTTTTGGACAGCATTAATCATGAAGGAACTGGAGATTTTGCAAAATCAAAATTGGATTTAGTGACCAAAACAACCACTAAAGTGTCGCTGGAAATGGACAAAGTGAATTACATGAAAGATGTATCGCTAAGTTTGGATGCGGTGTTGGGCATTGATTTAGACAAAAGCAAATATACGTTTAAGGATAATAAAGCCAAAATAAACGAATTGCCGCTGGAGTTTGACGGATTTCTTCAATTGGCGGAAGCTGGGCAAGACTTTGATTTGAAATTCAAGACGCCAACCTCATCGTTTAAGAACTTTTTGGGGTTGATTCCTTCGGCGTATTCAAGCAGTTTGAAGGATGTTAAAACCAGTGGAGATTTTACCGTTGTTGGCTTTGCTAAAGGCTTGTATTCGGCTACTTCGGTGCCTAAGTTCACCATTGAAATTGCATCCAACAACGCTTCTTTTCAGTATCCAAACCTACCAAAATCGGTGCAGCATATAGTCATTGACACCAAGATTATCAATGAAACAGGGCTTTTGAACGATACGTATGTGAACTTGGACAAGCTTTCGTTTCAGATTGACCAGGATGTTTTTGCAGCGAAAGCCACCATTAAAAATATTACAGAAAACGCTTTGGTGAATGCTGCTTTGAAAGGCACGATTAACTTGGCGAATGTTACCAAGGCCTATCCTGTGAAGTTGGACAAACCACTAACTGGGATTTTGAAAGCAGATGTGACGACGGAGTTTGACATGCAATCGGTGGAGAAAAGTGATTATGCGAATATTAAAAATGCGGGCACGGTGGATTTGTCGAATTTTAAATATGCCGATGACAAAGGAAAAGTGATGACGATTAGCAAGGCGATGGTGGAATTTAACCCGAGCCGTGTGAATTTGAAACAATTTTCTGCTACCACAGGAAACAGCGACATGAATGTGACGGGCGTTTTAGAGAATTTTTATGGTTTTGTGTTTAAAAACCAAGAACTGAAAGGAAACTTCAATTTAAATTCGAACCAATTGGCGGTGAGTGATTTCATGACGACTGACACTGCGGT
>JBILYQ010000066.1:0-9449 GCA_044377655.1 Flavobacterium sp. | reverse complement strand
AAATCTTGCGCAATATTGGGTTGCATCATCGTGTGATACAAAGCCGTGTAGAAAATGGCCAACTTATCTTTATTAGTCTCCGAAAGTTCAATCTTGGAAAGTTCCTTGTTCCAAAGTTGCTCGGTTTGCTTTTTTACTCTTTCAAAATCCCAATGGTTTATTTCGGACATATTCAATTTTGCACCTTCATAACTTGTTGGAGAAAGGGAAACTTTTACGAGAATTTTTTCTCCTTTTTTTACTTGTTTAGAAAAACTCAGTGCCAATTGTGAACCTGCAAAAAATGTGTCGGTGGCTTTTGCTGGCGAAAATGCATTATTGCGAACAGCATTAATTTCCATTGGCTGATTGAACTCAATTCGGGCATAAACGTTTTGGTCTCTTGCCCAAGCTTCGCTACTTCTAAGGATTTCTATTGTTTTTTTATCGATAATTCGAACTTCGCCAGATAATAATAAATCGCGGTGATTTAAGTCCAAAACAATATTAGCTTGACCGTTTTTATTAAAGGTGTATTCGTGAAAGCCTACTCGTGTTGATGCCGTTAAACGTACATCAATATTGTGTTTGTCAAGTTTAACGGAATAAAAACCTGCGGAAGCTTTTTCGTTTTGATGCGAGAATGTGGAAGAATATTCCATGTTGTTCAAACTTGGTTCGCCCATGGTTGGCATCAACATGATGTCGCCAAAATCGGAAACGCCGGTGCCGTTCAAATGCGTATGCGAAAATCCATAAATAAAAGTGTCTGAATAATGATAACCACCACAACCGTCCCAACTTCCGTCAATTCGGGTGTCGGGCGACAATTGCACCATTCCAAATGGCGTTGTTGCGCCTGGGAAAGTATGTCCGTGTCCGCCAGTTCCAATAAATGGATTGACATATTGTTGGTAATTTTGACCGAAAACTACAGTTGTAAGCAGCAATAGCAGTGATGAAAGTTTGATTTTCATTGTTTTGTTTATTTAAAACAAAGATAAAAAAAACGCACCCAAATTAATGAATGCGTTTTATATAATTAATTTCTCTAGTAATCTATTAGATAATACTTGCTTTCAGATATTCTCTGTTCATACGAGCGATATTTTCAAGAGAAATTCCTTTTGGACATTCCACTTCGCAAGCGCCGGTATTGGTACAGTTTCCGAAACCTTCCTCGTCCATCTGACGCACCATGTTTAAAACACGGTCTGTAGCTTCTACTTTTCCTTGTGGCAACAAAGCGTATTGAGACACTTTTGCTGAAACAAACAACATGGCAGAACCATTTTTGCAACTTGCAACACAAGCGCCACAACCGATACAAGCGGCTGCCATAAATGCTTTGTCGGCATCATCTTTGGCAATTGGAGTTGCGTTAGCATCAATTGTATTTCCAGATGTATTCACAGAAACAAAACCTCCAGCTTGCTGAATTCTGTCGAAAGCACTTCTGTCAACGACTAAATCTTTGATTACTGGAAAGGCAGCACTTCTCCATGGTTCTACAAAAATAGTATCGCCATCTTTAAACATTCTCATGTGCAATTGACACGTGGTAATTCCGGTATCCGGTCCGTGAGCACGACCATTGATGTAAAGAGAACACATTCCACAAATTCCTTCACGACAGTCGTGATCAAATGCAATGGGTTCAATTTTATCGTTGATTAACTGTTCGTTCAATTGGTCTAACATTTCCAAAAATGAACTTGCCGTAGAAACTTCATTCAGTTTGTACGTTTCCAAATTTCCTTTTGCTTTGGAGTTTTTTTGACGCCAAATTTTTAGGGTAATATTTATATTTTTTGCTGCACTCATAATTTTTATTTTTAGCCAAAAGCCACAAGGCAAAAGGCATTAGTAACTATTATTCTTTACTTAATTCTAATTTGTTTAAAAATGAATTAATCATTTTACTTTCTTCGATAATCTGATTTATTACTTCTGAAAACAACTTTTCATCACTAATAAAATCTAATTTTTTTGCCACTATCAATTGTGTTTCTAATTCACACAAAGAACCTCGAGCTATTTTGATAAATTGAATATAACTCTGTGTTGATTGTCTTCCATATCCTTCTGCAATATTTGAAGGAACCGACACAGAACTTCTTTTTATCTGACTAGACAAAGCGTATAATTCATCTTTTGGAAAGCTAGAAACTAATTTATAAGTCATACAGACAATTTCAATTCCTTTCTGCCAAATTAACAAATCCTTATACGATTTTATCTCACTCATTTTTTTAAGTTGTTAGACATTAGGCAAAAGCCATCAGTTTTTCGGTTTAAATGACAAACTCCCTTTTTACTATTGCCTTTTGCCTTATGGCTAATGCCTACTTATAATTTCTAGCTGCAATTTTAATAAACTCGTATTTCAATTCTTCTTTGTGAAGCTCGGATTTGGTAATATCATTACCTTTATATTCCCAAGCGCCAACAAACGAGAAGTTTTCATCGTCACGAAGTGTTTCTCCTTCAGAATCTTGATATTCTTCACGGAAATGTCCGCCACAAGATTCATTTCTTTGTAAAGCATCCATCGCCATTAATTGACCTAAATCAATAAAATCGGCTACACGCAACGCTTTTTCCAATTGTGGATTTAACTCCTCTGCGATTCCAGGAACATTTACATCTCTGTAGAATTCTTCTTTTAACGCAGTGATTTCAGCTATAGCTTCTTTTAATCCATTGGCATTTCTACCCATTCCAACCTTGTTCCACATGATTAAACCTAAACGTTTGTGGAAATGATCTACTGATTTTGAACCTTTGTTGTTTAAGAATTTATCAATCGATTCTTTAACTCTGTTTTCGGCATCTGTAAATTCCTGAGATTCTGTTGAGATTTTACCTGTTCTAATTTCATCCGCCAAATAGTTTGAAACGGTGTATGGCAATACAAAATAACCATCTGCCAAACCTTGCATCAAAGCAGAAGCTCCTAATCTATTAGCGCCATGGTCCGAAAAATTAGCTTCTCCAGCTACGAAACAACCAGGAATTGTAGATTGTAAGTTATAATCAACCCAAACGCCACCCATTGTGTAGTGAACCGCTGGATAAATTTTCATTGGAGTTTCATATGGATTTTCATCCGTGATTTTTTGATACATGGTAAACAAGTTACCGTATTTTTCTTTTAGCCATTGTTTCCCTAATTCGGTAACTTCTTCAGCTGATGGATTGTGATTTCCTTTTGCGAAAGCTGCTTGTTTTCCTTTATTCTGAATTTCTGTAGAGAAATCAAGGTAAACACCTTCATTAGTATCGTTAGCTTCAATTCCATGGCCTGCATCGCAAACTTCTTTTGCAGCTCTTGAAGAAATATCGCGTGGTGCTAAATTTCCAAAGGATGGATATTTTCTTTCCAAATAATAATCTCTATCTTCTTCTGTAATTTGCGATGGTTTTAATTTCCCAGCTCTGATTGCTTCGGCGTCTTCTTTTTTCTTTGGCACCCAGATACGACCAGAATTTCGCAATGATTCTGACATCAAAGTCAATTTTGCTTGATTAGTTCCATGAACTGGAATACAGGTTGGGTGAATTTGAACAAAGCATGGATTGGCAAATAAAGCGCCTTGTTTGTGCACTTTCCATCCTGCTGTTACATTACTTCCCATGGCGTTTGTAGACAAAAAATAAACATTTCCATATCCGCCAGAAGCGATAACCACAGCGTGTGCCGAGTGTCTTTCTAATTTTCCTGTCACCAAATCACGAGCAATAATTCCACGTGCTTTGCCATCCACTTTTACAATGTCAAGCATTTCATGACGGTTGTACATGGTAATTCTACCCAAACCAATTTGTCTTGACAAGGCTGAATAAGCACCAAGCAACAATTGTTGACCTGTTTGTCCAGCGGCATAAAATGTACGTTGTACTTGCGTTCCACCAAACGAACGGTTGTCTAACAATCCGCCATAATCTCGGGCAAAAGGAACTCCTTGCGCCACACATTGGTCAATGATATTTCCTGAAACTTCAGCCAAACGGTGAACGTTTGCTTCTCTTGCTCTATAATCGCCCCCTTTAATGGTGTCATAAAAAAGTCTGTAAACACTATCGCCATCATTTTGATAATTCTTAGCGGCATTAATTCCTCCTTGCGCTGCAATGGAATGCGCACGACGTGGAGAATCTTGGAAACAGAATGCTTTAACATTATAACCCATTTCTGCAAGTGATGCTGCAGCAGATGACCCTGCTAAGCCTGTTCCAACAACAATAATATCAATCTTGGGACGGTTATTTGGCGCAACTAATTTTAAATGATCTTTATAATCGGTCCATTTATCGGAAATATTTCCTTCTGGTATTTTTGAATCTAACTTCATGTTCTATTGATGTTGATTATTTTAGTAAAAAGTGAATATAAAGTGGAATAGCCGCAAATAACAAAGGAACAATAATTGCAAATCCTTTTCCAAAACCTTTGATTAATCCGTTGTATTTTGGATTGTTGGCACCCAGTGATTGGAATGCGCTGCTAAAACCGTGTAATAAATGAAATGACATTACAATCATTGCCAAAACGTAAAGCAATGTGGCTATCAAACCAAATTTTGCGTCTTTGAAAAAAGCCACCGTGATTTTATGCAAATCTTTATAACCTTCGCCCATTTTTACATTGGCTTGTTTGTTAAAAAATTCCGTTCTGTTTCTGATTTCAATACCTGTTTGTTGTAACTGAATCGAGTCTTTTGGGAAAAATTTACCCATATCGGTAGTGATGTAATACTCCATTTTTTGACCCATGTTTTCCACAACAATAGTTTGTAATGGCATTTTTTCGTCAAAATGCATTACTGCCCAAAAGTTGACCATGTGTGTAACAATGAATACCAAAATTAAAGTTCCCAAAACCGCCATGTTTCTTGATGAGAAACTGCTGTTTGCTCCAGGATTTGTTTTTGCATAACCAATTGGTCGAGCTTTTACATTTTGATACGTCAACAGAAATCCGTCAACGGCATGAAATAAAATTGAAATGTAAGTGAGGTAAGAAAGAATTTTTACCGCTGGATTGGAGGTCATAAACAATGCATACTGATTGAAATGTGATGCGTCGCTAAAAATTAACTGAAGGTTTCCAGCTAAATGCCCAACCAAAAACAAGCATAAAAATAAACCCGTAAGAGCCATCCAATATTTTTTCGCTAAAGATGACTTTAAAAGTGCAGATTTTGCCATAAGATTTGAATAATTTGTTTTAAAAATCAAACAAAAATACAGTTAATTGGCATTAACTACAACCTTTTCGTCGTAATTTATAATGAGTTTAAAGTGAGTTTAACACTTATTGATTGTCAATCTGTTAAAGCTTATGATTTAGCCAAAATCATTAAACAAAACTATTTGACATAGCTCGGAATCAATCCGCGCAAACCCATGTCTACCACATTTTCTCCTAGCGATGGTTCAAATTTTCCATCAGCGGCTACTTCGTGCCATTCAAAACTGTTGTTGATGGATAGCGAAAGTGTCATTGTGATGTCTTTGGTTTCGTTCCCCGTAATCACAAGGTTGTTGGCAAACTTGCCTGTAACAACACAAGAACCTGGCGGAATTGAAGACGTGGCCGACAAAGGGTTTGGAACCGTCGTTGCGCCTGTTGGTGCTTGACCCGAAGCAGAATAGGGTTGATTATTTATCGCAAAAGCCCAGTAACCTTGAGCCTTGTTGCCATCAATCGGAAAAATATTATTGCCTATCGAATGAGTATTTATATAGGTGTTGAAACCAACAAAACTAGCCAATGTTCCATTATAATCAACACCTTGATTGCGCACTGAAATCTGATAATTTTGATACGAGAGCGAAACACGCAGCCATTCATAACTTCCAGAATTGATTGCAGAAAGAGGTATCTTCAGGAACGTTTCGCCTTCTGATACAATTTTTGCCTGACTAAAATCAATTGCGTTTGTGCCGCCAATGTTTGTTTCTGCTGCATGATATATAATTTCTCCAAAACCTAATTGGGTGTTGGCATTAGGTGACATTTCAAGATAATGAGCAGAAATAGCATTAAAAACAGGAGTTTGCGCCGCATTCCCATTGGCCACAGCCGACGGTTGCCCCAAATTATTTAACCTAACTTGGTTGTCCTCGAATACGAATTTAATAACCAACATTGGTTCGTTTACTTCATCTTTCTCACACGAAAAAAAAGAAAGGGTAGCAACAACAAACAAAAAGACTAAGAATAATTTTTTCATGATTAAGGAAAAATTATAAGCGTTACAACGTAAAACTACCCGACGAACTTAATACGTCTTTGTTACATCTTCATCTATAACGAGAATATAGTCTGCTTTATTGTGATTCTCTTTCTCAAGTTTGGATAAATCTTTTTGTTCCACCGATGAAATGGTGATTATTTTTATGTTGGGTGTGTTTTTCTTTAAATACCAATTGATTCCCTCAAAATTATCGGAATGGTACGTTCCGTTATAATGAATAAAAACCGAATTAGGCTGACGGTTTTTGGTAATAAAATGCGCCATAGTGGCATCTTTTATAGCCTGCGCTTTAGGCATTTTGTCTCCAGCATGGCCGCCTTGCATGTCCATCATGGCTTGATATCCGGGAAGAGTTATATCAAAAGCGATAGGCAACGGCGCCATCCATGCTTTTTCCTCTTCGGGAAGATTTTCAAGTGCTTCCAACCCTTTTTTGAAAACAATGCTAGCATAACGTCTCGGAATATTGGTGGCTATAAAAGAAGCTTTTCTTTCCTTGGCAAAATCAACCAATGGCTTATAATCCGTGGGGTAATTTTTCCAAAGTCGTGCCGTACTATCCAATTTTTTTTGATCTATTTCCCCTTTTAGATAACTATTGAGTTGGGTTTGATTGTCGGCTTCGAGCATTTCGGCTCCAAGCACAATTGCTTTTTTATCGGCAATATCTTTTGTCAATTCCAGCTGCAACCAATGTGAAATACTGTTGTTGTGAAACTCGCCAAAAAGCACCACTTCGGTTTTCATGGCAGATTTCAAAAGCTTTTCATAACTAGTTTTCTTTCCGTTTTTGTCAAAAAGCTGATAGGCCAATTTATTTTGACTAAAACCCGAAACGAAAATAAAAAGGACGAACAATGGAAGAATTTTTGATTTCATAGGATGGTAAATAAGGCGAAAATTAAGCAATATTGAGCCCTTGGCAAAATTATAACAGACAATTTATCTAATTTGCATTTAATCTTTATAAATTTGAGCTTCTTAAAATCACTCATCATGAAATACCATCAAATTGATCGCGATTTGTTCGTTAAAAACAGAGCAAAATTCACCTCGCAAATGAAACCAAACAGCGTTGCCATTTTCAATTCCAACGATATTTATCCTGTTTCTGCCGACTCTACATTGCCGTTTGCACAGCACCGTGACATCCTTTATCTATCGGGCGTTGACCAAGAGGAAAGCATTCTACTGCTTTTCCCCGATTCGCCTTATGATAATCTAAAAGAGATTCTTTTCCTAAAAGAAACCAACGAACACATCGCCATTTGGGAAGGTGAAAAACTAACCAAAGACCGCGCTTTTGAAGTTTCAGGAATTAAAACTGTCGTTTGGCTGCAAGATTTCCACAAAACTTTAAAGGAAATTATGGCCTACTCCGAAACCATTTATATCAACACCAACGAGCATTATCGCGCAGCCATTGAAACAGAAACTCGCGAAGCCCGCTTTGTAAAATGGTGGAAAAAAAATTATCCTGCACACAAAGTTGAAAAATCAAATACCATTCTGCAACGCATTCGTTCCATCAAAGAAAGCGAAGAATTGGACTTGATTCAAACCGCTTGCGACATCACCGAAAAAGGCTTTCGCCGAATATTAAATTTCGTAAAGCCAGCCGTAATGGAATATGAAATCGAAGCCGAATTTGCCCACGAATTCCTCCGAAATCGTTCCAAAGGTTTTGCCTACACGCCCATTATTGCCTCAGGAAATAACGCCAATGTGTTGCATTATATCGAAAACAACCAACAGTGTAAAGCTGGCGATTTAATTTTGCTTGACGTTGGTGCAGAATATGCCAATTATTCCAGTGACATGACCCGAATGGTGCCCGTTTCTGGAAAATTCACCACGCGTCAAAGAGAAGTGTACAATGCTGTTTTGAACGTAAAAAACGAAGCTGCTAAAATGCTTGTTCCTGGAACTTTGTGGAAACAATACCACGTAGAAGTGGGGAAAATCATGACTTCCGAATTGCTCGGTTTGGGATTAATTGACAAAGCCGATGTGCAAAATGAAAACCCAGAATGGCCAGCCTACAAAAAATATTTTATGCACGGAACCTCGCACCACATGGGTTTGGACACCCATGATTATGGACTTTTGCACGAACCAATGCAAGCCAATATGGTCTTCACCGTAGAGCCAGGTATCTACATTCCCTCCGAAGGTTTTGGAATTCGTTTGGAGGACGATATGGTTATTCAGGAAAAAGGAGAAGCCTTCAACCTGATGCGCAACATCCCTATTGAAGCCGAAGAAATTGAAAGTTTAATGCATTCGTAAACTATAAATTATTATTTAAACCATTAAGGAATTTAGAAAATTAAGCATCCTCTTAATAAATCTTAATTCCTTAATGGTTTAATTTTTTTATTATGAAACAACTCCATTACAAAAACATCAAAACAGCATTTACTGATACTGGCAAAGGCACTGCCGTGGTTTTATTACACGGGTTTTTGGAAAACAAAACCATGTGGAATACCTTAGTTCCCGAATTAGCCAAGAAAAACCGCGTTATCACCATTGATTTATTAGGTCATGGCGACACCGAATGTTTGGGATATGTGCACAGTATGGAAGATAACGCAGATATTGTTCATGCCGTTTTGCACGATTTGAAAATCCGTAAAGCCGCCATCATTGGCCACTCCATGGGCGGTTACGTAGCGATGGCTTTCGCCGAATTGTATCCCGAAATGATGAAAGGAATAGTGCTTCTAAATTCCACTTCTCGCGCCGACAGTCCTGAACGAAAAACCAATCGCGGAAGAGCCATAAAAGCCGTGAAACAAAATTACACTGCTTTTGTCCGACTGAGCATCGCCAATCTATTCAGTGAAAAGAACCGCGAAATTTTACTCAACGAAATTGAAACTGCAAGAACCGAAGCTTTGAAAACACCCTTGCAAGGCATCGTAGCCTCGCTCGAAGGTATGAAAATTAGAAAAGATCGCGAAGTCATCTTGCATTTTGCCACCTATCCAATGCTGCTAATTCTAGGAAAACAAGACCCGGTTTTGAACTACGAAGAAAACGCAACCCAAATAGAAAACACATCACTGGAACTCGTCACTTTCCCCGACGGACACATGAGCTACATTGAAAACACAGAAGAATTGACAAAGGTTTTGGTGAACTTTTTGAAGAAGGTTTAGACTATTTTTTCCTCAAAAGCCACATTTTCATCCAAAATCTCTT
>JBILYQ010000280.1:0-3164 GCA_044377655.1 Flavobacterium sp. | reverse complement strand
TATCGGTGCGTTTACGGCATTTCGCTCAGCACCACTTCTGACCATGGCATTGGCAGAATTAATGTCTTTCAAATAACGTCTTCTCCCTAAAACCGTTTGCACATAGCCGTTTTCCCTTGCAAAATCAACTTGGTTAGACATGTAGGATTTTAGTTTTGGATAAGTTGCATAATAAGCATCAATCAAAGCCGCACTTTCAGCTCGCGACAATGAAGTTTGATTGCTCAATCCAAAAGCGGAAACGCCATAGATAATTCCAAAATTCACTGTTTTTGCGTTGCTTCTTTGCTCTTTGGTAACTTCTTCTAATGGAACGTTGAACACTTTTGCGGCCGTACTTTTATGAATATCTTCGTGGTTTTGAAATGCTTTTATCATGTTTTCTTCACCAGATAAAGCGGCGATAATGCGAAGTTCTATTTGAGAATAATCCGCAGAAAGCAATGTGTAATTTTCATCTCGGGCGATGAAGGCTTTTCTAATCAATCGTCCGCGTTCCGTTCGAATTGGAATGTTTTGCAAGTTCGGATTATTGGAACTCAAGCGTCCCGTTGCAGCCACAGTTTGCATATAATCGGTGTGAACACGACCTGTTTTTTTGTCCACTTGATTGGGTAGCGCATCGATGTACGTGCTTTGCAATTTCACCATTTGGCGCCATTCCAAAATATCTTTTACAATTGGATTGTCTTTTTCCAAATAGCTCAATATTTCTTCTCCTGTGGCATATTGTCCCGTTTTTGTTTTCTTTTGTTTTACTCCGCCAATTTTCATTTTGTCAAATAAAACCTCGCCAAGCTGTTTCGGTGATGCCAAGTTGAATTTCTCACCGGCAGTTTCATAGATTTTTTGTTCCAATTGCGAACTTTCTTTGGCCATTTCCACCGACATCGATTTTAAGAAAGGAACATCTAGATTGATTCCTTCTAATTCCATGGCTGCCAAAACAGGAATTAACGGAATTTCGATTTCTTCAAATAATTTTTTGGTTTCGGCTTTGTCTAAAATTGGGCTGAAAACTTCTTTTAATTGCAAAGTGATGTCCGCATCTTCGGCGGCATATTCTTTAATGTCTTCCAGCGGAACATTGCGCATGGATTGTTGGTTTTTGCCTTTTTTTCCAATCAAGCTAACGATGGATTTTGGCGAATATTTTAAATACGTTTCGCTCAAAACATCCATTCCGTGACGCATATCGGGATTGATAAGATAATGTGCAATCATCGTATCAAACAATTTTCCTTTGATTTGAACGCCATAATGCGAGAGAATTTTTAAATCGTATTTTATATTCTGGCCAATTTTTTCGATAGCTTCACTTTCAAAAAACGGCTTGAATTTGTCAACTAAAATTTGTGTTTCGTCTTGATTTTCGGGAAACGGAATGTAAAATGCTTTTCCTTTTTCATAAGAAAATGACATCCCAACCAATTCGGCATTCAAGGCATCAATGCCTGTAGTCTCGGTATCAAAACAAACTGAAGTTTGGGTCATTAAATTTTGCAAAAACAATTTTATTCCTAAATCACCTTGAATAATGGTGTAATTATGATTAGTATTTTCTAAGGTTGCATAAAAAGAATTCGGTTTTTCATCATCACTTTCATCATCGGAAAAACCAAATAAATCAAATTGATCTTCGTTTGATTTTTTTGCTGGCGCTTTTTTTGTGGCTTGAATTACTTCGTTTTCTTCGCCGTTTCCGTTGGTTGTAATTTCGTCATATTCTTTTCCTGAACCAAATAATTTATCAAACTGTGCTTTCATTTGACGAAATTCCAGTTCTTGAAATAAAACATCGGTTTTTTCAACATCGGGTTTTGACAATTCAAAGTCGTTGGCATTGAAAGTCACAGGACAATCGAGCATAATTCTGGCCAATTTTTTTGATAAAATCCCCAATTCTCTATTGTTTTCAATTTTGTCTTTCAAAGCACCTTTTAGTTTATCAGTGTTTTCCAAAAGGTTTTCCATGGAACCAAATTCCTTTAGCAGTTTTTTGGCGGTTACTTCGCCTACGCCTGGAAACCCTGGAATGTTATCGGCAGAATCGCCCATCATTCCTAGATAATCAATTACTTGTTCGGGTCTTTCGATTTCGAATTTTTCCAATACTTCTGGAATTCCCCAAATTTCGATTCCGTTACCCATTCGGGCGGGTTTGTACATAAAAATATTTTCGGAAACCAATTGTGCAAAATCCTTATCAGGAGTCACCATAAAAACTTGATAGCCTTCTTTCTCGGCTTGTTTTGCCAAAGTTCCAATCAAATCATCGGCTTCAAAACCTGCTTTTTCCATGATAGGAATGTGCATGGCTTTTAATAATTCTTGAATATATGGAACGGCAATTTTGATGGCTTCGGGCGTTTCATCTCGGTGCGCTTTGTAGGCAGTGAACATTTCATTGCGATAATCGCTTCCGCCTTTATCAAAAGCCACGGCTAAATGATCGGGTTTTTCACGTTTGATGACATCCATCAAGGCATTCATAAATCCCATGATAGCCGAGGTATCCATTCCTTTTGAATTGATTCGGGGATTTTTTATGAAGGCAAAATAACCGCGAAATATTAAAGCATAAGCATCAAGAAGGAAAAGACGTTTTTGTGTTGACATGATATTATTTTAAAGAAGTGTAAAAATAGCTAAACTTTAATTATTCGGGGGTAATTTTTTTTAGTTAAAATTAATTAAATACAAACAAGTATAGACTAGTTTATTCGTTAATTTGCTAAAAATTATTTGGATAGATGTTTCGTTGGATATTCTTATTTGTAGTTATTGCAATCATTGAGATTTACGCTTTTCAAGTCATTAAAACCTTTACGAAAGTGAGATGGGTTTTGGTTGGCTATTCTTTTATTTCATTGGTACTACTTCTTTTTATTGCTTACGAATTTACAAAATTTGATAGGAGAATTGGGCAAACCCACATGACAATGATTACCATGGGATTGTTGTTGTTGGTCTTGGTTCCAAAGATATTAATGACTTTATTTATGTTTTTGGAAGATGCTTACAGAGTAGCACTTGGGTCAAAAAATTATTTTGTTGATTATGATAAGGATTCTTCTTTTTTATCTGAAAGAAGAAAGTTTGTAAGTCAGTTGGCGCTTGGCATCGCTGCAGTTCCATTTCTTTCGCTTATATATGGAATGACA
>JBILYQ010000279.1:0-3184 GCA_044377655.1 Flavobacterium sp. | reverse complement strand
GGATGTTCGGTTGTAGTCATTAAATTATAAATAAGTTTTGTTTAGTAAATAAAAATCGGCTAGTACAATGGCTGCCATTGCTTCAACAATTGGTACAGCACGTGGTACAACACATGGATCGTGACGACCTTTTCCTTGTTGCTCGATAATTGTATTTTGGTTGGTTAAAACCTCTTGTTTTTGAATCAAGGTTGCAACAGGTTTGAAAGCAACTCGGAAATAAATATCCATTCCATTAGAAATTCCGCCCTGAATTCCGCCCGAAAGATTGGTTTTCGTTGTGCCATCTTCATTATATAAATCGTTATGCTCACTGCCTTTCATCCTTGCGCCGCAAAAACCGCTTCCATATTCAAAACCTTTTACCGCATTTATGGATAGCATTGCTTTTCCTAATTCCGCATGCAATTTATCAAAAACGGGTTCGCCCAAACCTATAGGAACATTTTGAATAACACAAGTAATCGTGCCACCAACAGTATCTCCATTTTTGCGAATTTCTTTGATATAATTCTCCATTTTCTCGGCTGTAGCCAAATCGGGACAACGAACGGGATTACTTTCTGTTAATGAAAAATCAATATCCTGATAGGGCTTTTCCATAAAAATATCTCCTACCGAGGAAACAAAAGCAATGATTTTAATATTTTTCAAAATTTGCTTTGCTATGGCTCCAGCAACAACTCTACTTGCTGTTTCTCTAGCCGAACTTCTTCCGCCACCACGATAATCTCGAATGCCATATTTTTGTTCATATACATAATCGGCATGACTTGGTCGATAGGTGTTTTTTATTGCGGAATAATCTTCTGACTTTTGATTGGTATTTGGAATAATAAAGCCTATCGGAGTTCCTGTGGTTTTACCTTCGAAAATACCAGATAGAAATTGCACTTCATCATCCTCTTTTCTTTGGGTAACAATACTAGATTGCCCTGGTTTTCTTCGGTCCATTTCAATTTGTATAGCCTTGAAATCTATACTCATTCCGGCAGGGCAACCATCAATAATGCCTCCTAAGGATTCGCCGTGAGATTCTCCAAAAGTAGTAATTCTGAAAATTGTTCCGTAACTGTTTCCGGCCATTATTTGTAGTTTTAAACAAATATAGGATTTTAGTTTAAAGTTTAAAAGTTTACTTCCTAAACTTCCAATTGAAATGCTAAATTGGTTCTCAAGTAAATTTATTATTCACAATTTATTGACTTTACAATAAATTTTGAAGCAATTTCTTAACGGCCAATTTGAATTAAGTTTACACTATTAAAGTTACTTTGTAAAACTTTAATAGATAGGATTTTGAAAAAAAGAAAAGTAGAACTAGTAGTTCTTTCAGATGTACATTTAGGAACATATGGTTCCCATGCTCATGAATTGTGGTATTATTTATCTTCTATTAAGCCAAAAATATTAGTATTAAATGGAGATATAATTGATATTTGGCAATTTAGAAAATCCTACTTCCCAAAAGCGCATTTAAAGGTCATTAAAAAAGTTTTAGACCTTGCCTCAAAAGGCACAAAAGTATACTATATCACTGGAAATCATGATGAAATGTTACGAAAATTTAGCGACGCAAATATTGGTAATTTCTTTATTTTAGACAAACTTGTTTTAGATTTAGATGATAAAAAAGCTTGGATTTTTCATGGTGATGTTTTTGATGTTTCGGTACAACATTCAAAATGGATTGCAAAATTAGGTGGATTGGGTTATGATTATTTAATATTGGCGAATCGATTTGTGAATTGGTTTTTAAAAAAATTAGGAAAAGAACCGTATTCATTTTCTAAAAAAATTAAAGCTAGCGTAAAAAAAGCTGTAAAACACATCTCAGATTTCGAAACTACTGCAACCGACTTGGCCATTGAAAATAAATATGATTATGTCATTTGTGGGCATATTCACGAACCTAAAATTATTAGAAAAGAAAACAAAGATGGATCTACACTTTATCTCAATTCTGGTGATTGGGTTGAAAATTTGACAGCGTTAGAATACAATAAGAAGCGATGGAAACTATATAAATATGAAGAACATACCGAAAAAGAAGAAGATTTGTTCGAAATGGAAACTTTATTAAGCCAACAAATAATTACCTCAATTATTTTTCCAAAGCAATAGTTTTGTTTGTTATATTAGCATTTCAAACCAATACTAAAAAAAATGAAAAACAAATTTTTTATTGTGGCAATTGTAGCCACTTTATTTATGTCGTGTTCAAGTGATGATTCTACGGGAAATACTGCTATTTCAACCGATTATTTGCCTTTAACAGATGGAAATTATTGGACCTATGACGTAATAGGTCAAGGGCTTTCGAACAGAGATTCGCTTTATATTGCAAACGATACTACAATCAATACAAAGACGTATAAGAAATTAAAAACATTAAGTTTACCATTTGGATTTTATTCAAACTCACTGCGAAACAATGGGTTGAGAAAAGAAAATGACGCTATTTATATGACAGGCAATTCAGGACTAAACTTAGGAAATACATTACCCATAGAAATTAGCCTTTCTGATTTAATTATTTTTAAGGAAAGCGCCACAGCAAACCAACAATTAGGTTCTGTTTCTGGGACAATTTCACAAGACTTTCAGGGATATCCTTTGATTATCGATTACACGTTGAAAACAACTGCTTTAGAAACATTACCAAGCTTTACTTCACCCGATAATATGGTTTACACAGACATCAAAAAAGTAAAAATAACTTTGAATCTAAAAGTAGCAACAACTATCGCGGGAATTCCAATACCAATAGCAATTTTAAACCCACAAGATGTTGTTGTATCCACTCAATATTATGCAAAAAATATTGGCATGGTTTATAATAATACTGTCATAAGCTATGAATTAGTAGATTTATCAGCATTTGGGGTTACTTTACCAATACCTCAATCAGACACACAAACTCAAGAAGAATTACTTGATTTATATCAAGTTAACTAATTTTATTTAAGAACTGTCTAGCTTTTTTTTGTTAACATTAGCACAATACATCAGTCTATTTTTAAGTATGTACATACATTTGTATATAATTTTAAAATAAAATAATTTATGAAAAAATTAATTTTTTCTTCTATTATGCTAATTGTATTAGCTTTTAGTGCTCATTCTCAAGACATTTCGCAAAACGCTCTAGGTTTGCGTTTAGGTGATAATGATGGTTTTGGTG
>JBILYQ010000311.1:0-2854 GCA_044377655.1 Flavobacterium sp. | reverse complement strand
TATGGAAGTTAAAAATTTAATTCTTTGTTTTGGTTGATTTTCAATTGGATAAACCCCATAAATATCGTTACAATAACTCTCTATTTCTTTCGCATCACAATTTATATACTTCTTTTTGAGCAACATTGGCTCGTACATTCTATCCAATCCAAAGGTCCTAATGGATTGATGCGATTCTGAATACCCTACCAAATACCAGCGATTTTCAAATTCTTTCAGTAGAATGGGATGTACAACAATCGCTTTGAATTCTCTATTCTTATAGGAATAATGAGAAAATGAAACTGGATACTGATTTTTACAGGCTTTAAACAAAGTATTAAAGTTTTCATATCCTTTAGCACCTTCAACATAATCAGTTAAAATTATTTTTCTATTGGAATCGCTATCTGGAAATTCTTCTTTGAAAGCAACTAATATTTTTTGAATTGCGTCGCTAAATCGTTCGTTTGCTCTATTACCACCACCAAGATTTTTAATCAAATCAAGTGCTTCTTTAATGCTTAATATATCATTTTCAGTTAAAGGAATCGAATTAATAGAATAATTGGGGTCACTATAATAATAACCTAAATTTTTTCTACAAAAAACGATAGGAGCATCATATTCTTCACTCTTTTTCATATTGCGAATATCCTTTTGCAAAGTTTCTAATGATGGCGACTCAATTTTTAGTTTATAGGAACATTCTTTTTGAATATCTATTAAAGTTGGATAGGGTTTATAAATGTTTCTAAGTAAAGAATCAATTATTCGATACCTTTTGTATGCTGACCTTGATATTGCCATTGTTAAATTTTTCATAAAAGTAGTAAAAAAAATCACTCCGTACAAACTGTACGGTGGGAGTGTATATATTTGACCCATAAATCTATAAACAAGTAATTATGAAACCAAATTATGAAACCAAAACAGAAGAAGAACTTCTGACTATTACAGAACCATATGTGTTCAAAAATCCTATTTCCGAATATACACCAGATGATAATTTGGGTATAGAAAAAATCAGTCTAGACGATGATTTCACTAGAATTGACTTTGTGTATATCGCACCAAAAGAATATTTAAATGGAGGTTGGATTCAAATGGATACAAATACTTTTATTAGACCGATAGGTTCTGATACACGTTACAAAATGATACAGTCCATAAATATTCCAATAGCTCCATCAAAGTATTACTTTAAAAGTAAAGGTCAAGTGCATCATTTCTCTTTGCTTTTTCCACCGATGCCAAAGAGTGTAAAACATATTGATATAATTGAGAGATTAGCCGAAGGGACCTACTTTAATTTTTTTAAAGTAGCCTTGCAACACATTGAACCAACATTAATTAGAATCATAAACGAAAATTAGTGATGACACTCCTAGAAGAAAAATTGAAAATCGGACAAGTAGTTCGTTTCAAAAATTACAGACGCAATGAGACTGAAAAAGAAGCCTATTTTGAAGTTGTTCTAGAGGAAGAAGCAACCAAAGAATTGGTGCTTTTTACTATTAATTCTAATAGGATTTATAAATCAGGAACTACAATTATACCTGAATTTCCCAAAGAAGATTTACGATTGATTACTTTGAAACCTAGTGATTTAATTCTTCAGAAAATAACTATTAAGGAAACACTATTTAACGAAATCGTTACTGGTACAGCAGTTTATTTTCCTGGTGATAATGACATAATTCAGTTCAAGCAAATAGGTTCTGTTTTGGTTTCTGATGCTGTTTTTGAATTTACTTCTAGTAGTGAACATCGATTAATGGGACCTTTATATATTGAAATGGATTATGAAAATAACAATCAATAGCCCTATGGAAAGAGTTAAAAAAACAGTATTGTTTTATAGTTTAGGAACGTTATTTTCTTTTTGGATTATTGCCATTATTCACCTGAATAGTTTCCTGTTTGAACCCTATTTTGGCTATGCTCATTGGAGCAACATTGTCAAAACCGCTATTATTAGTGGCGCACCATTTGGCGTAGCTATTTGTGCTTTTTTAACCTACAAATTTCCTGCTAGTTCTATAGACATTAAATTTATTAGCAATCTCTTTAGGCCCTATTTAATTGACTACTTGATTGGGATTGTTTTTGCCTTGTTACTAATTGCCGGGACCCAACTCTATATTTATTTTTTTGAAACTGATTATTACTACGCGACGTACTATAGGGTTTTTGGATTTTCGATGTTGTTAGGAATCCCTTTGGCGATTGGTTGTTATACTATAAAAAAAATATAATTATGAAAATTGAAAAAGGAAATGGCATTTATTATATAGTTCATGCGATTAGTGTTATAGATTTAGAATTACTTACTCAAATTCTTAGGCCGCTTGCAAATTCTGCTCACCAAAAAATTGAGGTATCAAAAATTCTTTTTGAATTTGAACGCGTTTTTAAAGATATATTATCCCCTACAGATACATATTTTGAGGTAGTACACGGTTATTGTAAATCACCAAAATGTTGTCTGTATAAATACACATTTATTGCCAACTCTAGCCGTATAAATTTTACACTAAAGTTTAGAGAAACAAAAAAGGGGATGATTTATGTTGATGAGTGTAGAGAGGATTCTTTCGAAAAGCAAATTATTGTATTGAAATTTAAAGGGTACGATATTGATGTGCCGTTTTAGAAATAAAATGCAAACTAAAAAATCAACATCCCATTAGCTCCATCAAAATTTTACTTTTAAAAATAAGAAACAGGTACATCATTTTACCTTGCTTTTTAAACCCTTACCAAAAAACATGAACCAAATTGACATCATTGAAAAATTAGGAGAAGGAACTTATTTCAATTTCTTCAGAGTAACATTGCAACACATTGAACCAAACATTAATCAGATTCATAA
>JBILYQ010000277.1:0-3195 GCA_044377655.1 Flavobacterium sp. | reverse complement strand
TATGTTTGCAATTAATTTTAAATAAAAAAGAAAAAATGAAAAAAATTATTTTAACATTGGCCGTGGTATTTACATTTGGCGTTTCAAGTGCTCAAGACATGAAATTTGGGGTTAGAGGTGGCTTGGATTTGATTTCTGTAAGCAATGGAGGTGGTTCAGCAACTGGTTTTTTTGTTGGAGGTTTTGCAGAGTTTGATTTGATAGAAAAAATCATTTTGCAACCAGGGTTGAATTATCACACCGCTTCAAAAAATGGTGTGAATTTTACTTATCTAGGTATTCCTCTTCTTGCGAAATATAATGTGGCTGATAAAATAAATGTTTTGGCAGGCCCGTCTTTATATTATAGTTTAGAATCTGCAGACACCGACAAGACAAGATTTAACCTTGATTTAGGAGGTTCTTACGATATTACTGAAAATTTGTTTGTTGAGCCTAGATATTCTATTGGTTTGACTGGCGATGCCAAAGTGAACCACTTTTTAATTGGTGCTGGATATAGATTCTAGAATTCTATTTAAATAAAGTGTTGTTTTAAAAAAGATATTGAATATTATTTAAAATAGTTTATAAAGATATTGATGTAGAATTTTTAAACAATAACCAAAGAATGATAAACTATTCATTTACTAAGGATTATCTAAATACTTGGTGAAAACATTAGTTTTAGTTTTGATTATTTGAAAAGGTTTAGTTTTATTTAGCTAAACCTTTTTTTTATGTTTCTTTGCAGAATGAATTGGAACAGTTTTATAAAAAGCTATCAGTCGTATTTAAAAATCGAACGGGGTTTGTCAAAAAACACCATAGACAATTATACTTTTGATATAAATAGGCTTTGCTTTTTTTTAGACGAAAACAGCATGGTAGTTTCGCCTATAAAAATCAAGGAAGAAGTGCTGCAGCAGTTTATTTACAGTGTGTCCAAAGAGGTAAATCCGCGTTCCCAATCTCGAATTATTTCAGGATTGAAAAGTTTTTTTTCCTATTTGATTTTTGAAGATTATCGGATTGACAATCCAATGGAGTTAATCGAATCGCCAAGAACAGGAAGGAAACTTCCCGACACGCTTTCTGTGGTTGATATTGACAATCTCATTGCCGCTATCGATTTGTCAAAAGCGGAAGGAGAAAGAAATAGGGCCATTTTGGAAACCTTATATAGTTGTGGTCTTCGTGTTTCAGAACTGATTACCTTGAAAATTTCCGATTTATTTTTTGAGGAAGGATTTGTAAAAATCACTGGAAAAGGTAACAAACAGCGTTTTGTGCCGATAGCGGAAACAACTCAAAATTATATAACGCTCTATAAAACGCAGGTTCGAAGCCACCTTGCCATTCAAAAAGGATTTGAAGATACTCTTTTTTTAAACCGACGAGGCAAACAATTAACGCGTGCCATGATTTTTACCATCATTAGAGGTTTGGCAACCAAAATAAACCTCAATAAAACCATCAGTCCTCATACACTGCGGCATTCATTTGCGACGCATTTATTAGAGAACGGTGCCGATTTGCGTTCCATTCAAATGATGCTCGGACACGAGTCGATTACTACTACAGAAATTTATGTTCATTTGGATAGAAAGCACTTAACACAAATAATTAATACATTTCATCCAAGAAAAGTGTAGTTTATCGATTTTTTTGTTTAGTTTTGGAAGTGATAGTTTTTAATTGCCTCATTACTTAACTATAAAACACATCAAAATAGAGCCTACTATGCTATTAGACACTCAGTATGATTCGTCAAAATCAGAGAATGAAATTCTTTTCTACAAGACTTTATTGTCGCAAATCCCAGATTTAATATTTCAATTGACTCTTTCCACCTTAGGAGAGCTTAATTTTACTTTTTTAAACAAATCCGTTATCGATTATTTTGAATTCTCTCTTACTGATTTAAAGAATTTTGATACCCAATCCATTCTAAAAGAGAAAATTGTTTTTGAAGATTTAGCGCCCTTAATGAAATCTTTGAAGGAGGCACAGTTGAATTCCGAAATTTGGAAGCATGAGTTTAGGTGTGTCCTTCCTAAAAAAGGGTTAAGATGGTTTAAAGGTGTTGCAACTGTTGCCTTAGATAAAAATGGTCAAACTATTTTTTTTGGTAGAGTGACTGATATCACGGAAAGAAAACAAAAAGATATTGAATTGGAAATTTCAGAACAGCGTTTTCAGTTTGCTATGGAAGCATCCACAAAAGGAGTTTGGGATTTGAATTTAAAAACTAACAAAGTTTTTTATTCAGCCCAATCAATGAAAATGCTTGGTTTTGAAGAAGAAGACAGTATTGATACACATAATAAATGGGATGATAGAATTCATCCAGAAGACAAAATAAATTATTTAAATGAAATACAACTTCATTTGGATAATAAAACCCCATTTTACGAAAATTCCAAAAGAATGTTGACTAAAGAGGAAAAATACAAGTGGATTTTAAGTCGAGGAAAAGTAATTGAATGGGATGAAATTGGAAATCCTGTTCGGTTAATTGGAACGCATACAGATATTTCGGGCATTATGGAAAAAGAGGGTGAAATGTCAAAAACACTTGAAATCATAAGTGAGCAAAATAGCAGATTGTTGAATTTTGCCCATATAGTTTCTCATAATTTAAGTTCCCATAGTGGTAATTTTAAAATGCTTTTGGATATCATTGGAGATGAAGATAATGAACAAATCATAAAAGAAATTTTCCAACATCTCAAAACATCTTCTTCCGCTTTAAGTCTTACAATTGATCATCTTAAAGAATTGGTGGATATCAATAGTAGCTTGGTTCACAAAAAAGAAAAGCTTAACATCAACTCCTTTTTAAATCGAGTTTTTTCGATTTTGGAAGAAGAAATTAGAATAAATAAAGTGGTCATCAAAAATAACATATCCAGTGATGTCAACATTTTATTCAATCCGTCCTATTTAGAGAGTATTTTGCTTAATTTTACTACTAATGCAATTAAATATGCGCATCCTGATAGATATCCTGAAATAATTTATACCTTAGCTATCGAAAATAATTACACCATATTGGAGATTAATGACAATGGATTAGGCATTAATCTTGAAAAACATGGAGATAAACTTTTTGGGATGTATAAAACATTTCATAATAATGCAAATGCAAGAGGAATTGGTTTATTTATAACTAAAAATCAGCTAGAGGCAATGGGAGGAAAAGTGGAAGTGGAG
>JBILYQ010000065.1:0-9552 GCA_044377655.1 Flavobacterium sp. | reverse complement strand
GTTTTATATCGATTACAGAATTTATACTAAAAAATTACTATATACGATAACCTTTTATTGTCATTTCATCTATGAGTGTGGATAACAATCAAAAAAGTGTTCCTTTATAAAGCATATTGGGGTTGTAGATGTACAAAAAATAATTCGGAAGCAATCTTTCGCATCCATAGTTTACTCTAGAAATTAAAAAACAATAAGTATACAAACGAAAAAAGCCCGAAATAATTCGGGCTTTTAATATTATAATAAATTGATGAAAGAATTATGCTTCACCAATATGTCTTTTTTCAATTTCTTCAATGTCTTTTTTATTCATCGAATCTACCAATACTGGTGTTGCAATAAATAATGAAGAGTAAGTTCCAACTACAATACCAACTAACATAGCAAAGATAAATCCTCGAATTGAATCCCCGCCAAACACAAACATGATTGATAAAACCAATATCATTGTAAGCGAGGTGTTAATTGTTCTTGACATGGTTGAATTAATAGAAGCATTTACTACTTCATTGAAATTACCTTTAACTTTTCCAGCAAGAAACTCTCTGATTCTGTCAAATACAATAACGGTATCATTCATAGAATAACCAATAACCGTTAAAATAGCAGCAATAAAGTGTTGGTCCATTTCCATATGGAATGGTGCATACTTATAGAATAATGAATATACTCCCAAAACAAATATAACGTCATGAGCAACTGCAGCAATAGCTCCAAGTGAATATTGCCATTTTCTAAAACTTAACATTAAATACAAGAACACAATAGCCATAGCTCCTAAAACTGCCCAATATGAGTTTGTCTTGATGTCGTCTGAAATTGCAGCACTAACTTTAGAACCTTGAAGTACTCCTATTGTTTTACCATCATATACATTTATGAATTTATCATAGGTTACATCAGCAGAGAAATATTTCTTTAAAACAGCATACAATTTCTCGTTCACTTCTTTATCAACTCCTATTCCAGCATCTTTAATTTTGTATTTAGTAGTTATTTTCAATTGATCTTTATCTCCAAAAATCTTAGCTTCAGCACTTCCAAATACTACTGACAACTCCTCTGAAATTACACTTGGCTCAACAGGTTTTTCAAATTTAATTTGAAAAGTTCTTCCTCCAACAAAATCGACACCCTCGTCAAGACCATTAAAGTAGAAAGAGATACAACTTATAATAATTACTGTACTTGAAATAGCATACGTCCACTTTTTAGCTCCAAGGAAATCAAAATGGAAGTTGGTAAACCAATTTTTAGATACATTCGTTACGAAAGTAATGTTAGCACCTTTTGCTGCAGCTTTATCTAAAAATATTCTAGCAATAAAAATTGAAGTAAACAATGATGTGGCAATACCTATTAATAAAGTTGTGGCAAAACCTTGAATTGGTCCAGTTCCAAAAATGAATAAGATTGCTCCAGTCAATACGTGAGTAACGTTAGCATCCACAATAGAACGCATGGCACCTTTCCAACTGTAGGAAGCTGTTATAGCTTCTTCCAATGTTTTGCCTGATCGAAGCTCTTCTTTTGCTCTTTCATAGATAATAATGTTTGCATCAACCGCAGTACCCATTGTTAAAACGATACCAGCAATACCAGGTAAAGTCAAAACGGCACCCAAACTTGCTAAGATTCCAAACAAAAATAATAAGTTAACTGCTAAGGCAATATTTGCATACCAACCTGCTTTTCCATAATAAACAATCATCCAAAGTGACACTAAAAGCAATCCTAAAATAGATGAATTTGTTCCTGCATCAATTGCTTTTTGTCCTAAGGATGGTCCAACAACCTCAGATTGCACTATATCGGCTGCTGCTGGCAATTTACCGGCTCTCAAAACATTGGCTAAATCTTTAGTTTCAGTTACATCAAAAACTCCCGAAATCTCAGATCGTCCACCTGCAATAGGTCCAGAAGAAACTCCCGGCGCAGAATAAACAACATCATCAAGAACAATAGCAATATTGCTTTTTTGAGTATAGGCTTTGCCTGTTAATTCTTCCCAAGTTTTTGCTCCTTGTCCGTTCATTTGCATTGATACGGCTGGTTTTCCTGTTTGGTCAAAAGTATCTCTAGCATCAACAATTACACCTCCACTCATTGGAGCTATATTGTCTCTGTTTCCTTTAAGTGCATAAAGCTCTATAGTTTCGGTCTCTTTTTTAGTTTTTTCGTCTTTGGAAATACTTGGTTTTCCCCAAACAAATTTAGCATAACGCTTGTCTGCAGGAACTAAAGCACGAACTTCTTGTTTCTTTAAATATCCATTTATTGCTGCGGTGTCTTTAATTGCAACTATTGCTAAAACAGGTCCGCCACCTTGAGCAACAAATTTATCAAACAAAGGATTTTTTCCTTTTTTGGCAGCTGTAGAATCAGTTGCACTATTTGTCAATAATTTACCTATAGTGTCACCTTCAACGGTTTTGTCTGCAACGACCGCTTGCTCAGTAGTTTTCAAAACTTCGTTAGCCGATGACATGAAACCCATAAATTCTTCTGCTTTGTATGTTTCCCAAAACTCTAATTGAGCGGTACTTTGCAATAATTTTTTTATACGGTCAACATCCTTTGCTCCTGGCAATTCTACAAGTATTCTACCAGATTCTCCTAATTTTTGAATATTTGGCTGTGTAACACCAAATTTGTCAATACGCTTTCTTAATACGCCAAAAGCACTTTCTACAGATTCGTCAACTTTTTTCTGAAGTACCTTTTTAACTTGGTCATCCGTCATTTGAAAGTTGATAACATCGGATAAATTTCTATTGGCAAAAATATCAGGTGATGCTAATTTTGTAGTCCCGTTTGAAGCTTTTTCAAAAGCGATGAAGAAAGCATCAAAATAACTTTGATTCCCTTCTCTATTTTTTGTTGCATCATCGATTGCTTTATTGAATACAGGATTTTTAGAATTGTTTGCCAATCCTTTCAAAACATCTTTTACAGATATTTGAAGAATCACATTTATTCCTCCTTCAAGGTCAAGACCTTTGTTGATTTGTTTGTCTTTAACTTCATTAAAAGTGAAGAAATTAAGAAAAACTTTTTCTTTCCCGATTGAATCCAAATACTTAATTTCTTTTTCAGGATTACCTCCGGCAAAAGATTTAGCATCGCTTTTTACTTTGCTTGACACAAATGTGAAAGAAAGTTGGTAGATACTCACCAATGCAAATAGAATTGCAAAAAATTTAATTAGTCCTTTATTCTGCATTATTACTAAAAATTAATTAATTTTTGTTTTATTGTTATTATTTTAAAACAAGATAGTGTTGAAATTCAAAACATTAGAAACCAAAGCATTGAATCTACAACATATCCGTTTTTTACAAAACGTGCAAATATATAATTCTCGACATCATTAACCAATTTATTTATTGATTAATATGAAAAAAAAGACTGCAAATTTTGCAGTCTTCTGATTTCGTGTCTAAAAAAATTATACTAATATAGATTTCAAAGCATCATTCATGCTTCTAACTGCATCGGCACTTTTAGCGAAAGTAGCTTTTTCAGCATCATTCAAAGCAATGTCAATAATTTCATCTACACCGTTTTTACCTATAATACAAGGCACGCCAATACAAATATCGTTTTGACCATACTCGCCTTCAACAAGTACAGAACAAGCTATCATTTTCTTTTGGTCATTTAAAATGCTATCCACCAAATAGGCAACTGAAGCTCCTGGCGCATACCAAGCAGAAGTTCCTAACAAAGCCGTAAGCGTAGCGCCACCAACCATGGTATCGGCTGCTACTTTATCCAATTGTTCTTGTGATAAAAATTGAGAAACTGGTATCCCATTATAAGAAGCCAAACGAGTCAATGGAATCATAGTAGTATCACCGTGACCGCCAATAACCATTCCAGAAATATCGTTAGCTGGTTTGTCCAAAGCTTGTGACAAATAGGTTTTGAAACGAGAACTATCCAAAGCGCCACCCATTCCAATAATTCTATTTTTCGGCAATCCTGTGGCTTTCAATGCCAAATAAGTCATGGTATCCATAGGATTAGACACAATAACAATAATAGCATTTGGCGAATGTACTAATACATTTTCAACAACTGTTTTTACAATCCCAGCATTAATTCCGATTAACTCTTCACGAGTCATACCCGGCTTTCTTGGAATTCCAGATGTTACTACCACAACATCACTTCCAGCGGTTTTCGAATAATCATTTGTCACACCAGAAACTTTTGTGTTAAAACCAGTATTTGTAGCACATTGCATAATGTCAAGTGCTTTTCCTTCTGCAAAACCTTCTTTAATGTCTAATAATACTACTTCACTTGCAACGCCTCTATAAGAAACTGCATCAGCACAAGTTGCACCAACATTTCCTGCTCCAACGATTGTAACTTTCATTTTATTTGTGTGTTTATATAGTTTGTAAAAAAATTAAAATTCATATTGTATTGAAAAATTTGAATTCACAAATTTACCAAAAGCAAAACTAGTTTGGACATAAATCTTGCTAATTTGATATCTACAAGATACTTCTCCAATGTAATTGGTTTTGGATTTATAAATTTCTTCCAATTTTTTGTTAACCAAAGACTGAAACGGCAGCAATTCTTCTATTTGCCCTTTTGGACCTCCAATTTGATACTTGAAATCGCTGGTATTTGAAATAATTGCGGACATTACTTCCCATTTTTTCCATTGTTTTGAGGCGTTTATTTGAAATTGCCATGTATCAACTAATCCTGTAATTTCATTCAAACCTAGATTTCCAAAATCTGTTTGAACATCTAAAAAATTGAAAGTTATATCTTCTTTGGAATATCCGAAAAAACCAGAAAAATAAATATTTTTAGCTTCAATATTTTTAAAATACTGGCTAAAATTATGTTTCAATCCAGCTCCATATACTTGATAATGTCCTTTTTTCAACTTAACATTAGTAGAATATTTAGCTACGAATTCGGTTCCATACCAAAGCCCAATTGAGCCTTGAAGATAGGGATAAACTACCGATTCTTGATCAATTCCTTCGGGAGTTTTCAACCTAACTTCAGTTGTGGTTGGCTGCGTATTTTCATCACCAGGATTTGTTGTAAGCTGACCAACTAACCATACTTGAGCATCATTCCCCAAGGCGGTTGGAACAATCGCAGAAGTTGCATTTTCAATGGTAAAAAAAGAAAAATCAGAATTTGATATTACAAAATTTCTGTCGCTTTTTGGAACAAAGAAAACATTGGTATGAATACTCAATGAAACGTTCCATAGCGCTTTCTTTTTTGGTGTGGTAACCCAATTTGAAGAGGCTTGGTATACAGCAGCGTCTGTTGCTGGTGTAATATAGTTATCAGAAAAAAATAGGGCATCATCAAGAAGATGCCCTATTTGTTCTATTGTTTGAGTTGGTTGACATGCTACTTTAGTAGTAACTAGTAAGCAAACTACAACTATCCATTTATAAAAATCGCTTTTATGCATCAATGTTTGCATAAATAGCATTTTTTTCAATAAACTCTCTTCTTGGTGGCACTTCATCTCCCATTAACATGGAGAAAACCCTATCTGCTTCTGCCAAACTATCGATATTTACTTGACGTAATGTTCTGAAACTTGGGTCCATTGTTGTTTCCCACAATTGTTCTGCATTCATTTCTCCAAGACCTTTATAACGCTGTATGGCGGCACTTCCTCCCATTCTTTCGTTGGCTTGATCACGCTGAACATCATTCCAAGCATATTCTTTTTTGTTTCCTTTTTTTACTAAATATAAAGGTGGCGCAGCAATATAAACGTGACCTTGTTCAATTAATTCTTTCATAAATCTAAAGAAGAAAGTCAAAATTAAAGTAGAAATGTGACTACCATCGACATCGGCATCACACATAATAATTACTTTATGGTAACGTAATTTTTCTAAATTCAATGCTTTACTATCTTCGGCAGTTCCAATTGTAACTCCTAAAGCGGTAAAAATATTACGAATCTCTTCGTTTTCAAAAACTTTATGAACCATCGCTTTTTCCACATTCAGAATCTTACCTCTTAAAGGTAAAATTGCTTGAAATGCTCTGTCACGACCTTGTTTTGCAGTTCCACCAGCCGAATCTCCCTCGACAAGATATACTTCACAACGAGCAGGATCTTGCTCTGAACAATCTGATAATTTACCTGGTAATCCACCTCCGCCTAAAACGGTTTTTCGTTGCACCATTTCACGTGCTTTTTTGGCAGCGTGTCGGGCTTGAGCAGCAAGAATAACTTTTTGAACGATGATACGAGCGTCATTTGGATTTTCTTCCAAATAGTTTTCAATCATATCCCCAACAGCTTGACTTACTGGCGAAACAACCTCTCTATTTCCAAGTTTTGTTTTAGTTTGCCCTTCAAATTGTGGTTCGGCAACTTTTACTGAAATAATAGCTGTTAATCCTTCACGGAAATCGTCTCCAGAAATTTCGAACTTCAATTTATCCAACATTCCAGAAGCATCTGCATATTTCTTTAAAGAACGGGTTAAACCTGTTCTAAATCCTTGCAAGTGCGTTCCTCCTTCGTGTGTGTTTATATTGTTTACATAAGAAAAAATATTTTCTGTGTAACTTGTGTTATATATCAGCGCTACTTCAACAGGAATTTCTCCTTTTTCGTTGTCCATTGAAATAACATGGGAAATAATTGGTTCTCTATTTCCATCCAAATAGCGAATATATTCTTTCAAACCTTCATCGGAATGGAAAATTTCTGAAACGAAATTTCCGTCCTTATCTACTTCTCTTTTATCAGTAAAAGTGATGGTTATCCCTTTATTCAAAAAAGACAACTCACGCATTCGAGCCGATAAAGTATCATATGTAAAATCGGTGGTTTGTGTAAAAATACTGTTGTCGGGATAAAAAGTAACAATAGTTCCTCTTTTTGTTGTTTCGCCAATTTGTTTTACTGGATATAATGCTTTTCCTCTTTCGTATTCTTGTTCGTAAACTTTTCCATCTCGGTGAACGGTAGCACGTAAATGATTTGATAAGGCATTCACCACAGAAACTCCAACTCCATGAAGTCCTCCAGAAACTTTATAGGAATCTTTATCAAATTTTCCTCCAGCGCCAATTTTAGTCATTACAACTTCTAATGCCGAAACACCTTCCTTTTTATGTATGTCTACAGGAATACCACGACCATTGTCCTCAACGGTCACTGATCCATCTTCATTAATATCTACGCCAATGGTATCACAATGTCCGCCCATTGCCTCATCAATAGAGTTGTCTACAACTTCATAAACCAAGTGATGCAAACCTCTAACTCCTACATCTCCAATGTACATCGATGGACGCATTCTTACATGCTCCATTCCTTCTAATGCCTGAATACTATCTGCAGAATAATTATTCTTTTTAATTTCGTCGCTCATATAAATTTATCGTAAAAAATGTATTTTTTGTCTAACACGCAAATATATAAAAACACAATAGATATCACCATCAAAATAGCTTTTAAAACGCTTAAGTTATTAACATTTAGCATAGGATTTCAACAAAAAAACGTCCCTCGAAAGAGGAACGTTTCTTAAACAAACAAACTAAACTTCCATCTAAACTCAAGCTATCACACTCGACTTTGCTATTTCAACATCCGCTTTTACGTGAGCAGCATTGGCTCTTCCGCTTGGATCTTGATTTTCTTGCCATTTTGGTATCCATTTGCGCACCGTTTGTGCAGCGCTAAGTTGCGGATAGTATTTATTGAATAGTACTCTATAAAAATAGGCCTCTTTTGTAGTTGGCGAATTGTATGGAAATTCTATTGGTGCGTTTTCAAGCTGCTCATCAGTAACTTTGGATGCGCAATAATCAATTAATTGGTCAATCCAATTGTAACCAACGCCGTCTGAAAATTGTTCTTTTTGACGCCACAAGACTTCGTCTGGCAGATAAGGATTGTCTGGTGTGTCAAAAGCTTTTCTAAGGATGTATTTTTCTTTTCCATCGTAGGTCTTTGGCTGTTTTTCTTCTGCTTTAATTAACATGGCTACGTCAAGGAAGTCTTTGTCTAAAAAAGGAACTCTAGCTTCTAATCCATGCGCCATTGTTGATTTATCGGCACGTAGTAAGTCTGCAGTGAATAATTTTTGTACTCTTTCGATAGTTTCTTTTTGGAATTCTTCTGTTGATGGTGCATTTCTAAAATACAGATAACCTCCAAAAATCTCGTCTGCACCTTCTCCTGATAAAACCACTTTTATGCCCAAGTCTGTAATTGCTTTTGACAAGAAATACATTGGTGTACTTGCTCTAATGGAGGTTACATCATAGGTTTCTAAATGCCAAACCAATTTATCTAAAATTTCTATTCCTTGTTCTATTGTAAAATGTATTTCGTGGTGTTCTGTTCCTAAAAAAGTAGCAACTGATCTAGCCGCCTTTGCATCTGGTGCATCGGCATCTAATCCAATGGAAAAAGAATGCAATTTTTTACCTTTTTCTTTCAATAATCTGGAGGCAATTGAAGAGGTCAATGAAGAATCCAATCCGCCAGAAAGTAACACCCCTATTGGCACATCGCTCATCAATCTTTTTCGAGTGGCCTCGGTCAAACTTTCACGAATTTCTACTAAATTCAATTCTTTAACTGCCTTTTTATAATCTTCATATTCGGGTTTGTAATATTTGACAAATCCCGTTTCTGGTGTATAATAATGTCCTGGAGGAAAAGTAGAAAATGTTTTGCATTGGTCGGCAATGGGTTTCATTTCGGATGCAAAATAAGTTCTGCCTCTTTCATCCATTCCATAATAAAGCGGTTTTACGCCAAGTGGATCTCGAGCAGCAATAAAATCATCACCATCTACTATTACAAATGCAAAGTCGCCATCTAACAAATGAAGAAAATCATATTTGAACTTTTCATATAAATGAACAATAACTTCCGAATCGGATTTTGATCTAAAGGTGTGATCTTTCAAAATACCATCGCGTAATGCTTGGTGATTGTATATTTCGCCATTGTGAACCATCCAAGCTGATGAGCACCCTTGAATGGGTTGTTTTCCCGAATGCAAATCGATGATTGACAAACGCTCATGACTGAGTATGTTCCCATTTTCAGTACTATGCATATCGCTTTCGTCAGGTCCGCGATGTGACATTCTTTTAGAAAGTGATTTTACTAGTTCAACATCTTTACCTTTTCCTATAATGGCTAAAATTCCGCACATACGTTTTATATTTTATTCTTTAGTATTTCATTTTGATAAAGCAAAATTGCGTCATTGATTAGAATATTAAAACTAAAATCCAACTATTAGTTTTAAATTATAACTAATAGTTGGATTTTAAGTATAAAATAAAAGTAAAAAAAAGTAAAAAGGTATTTGGAGTTAAAAAGGTAAAACTGAAATGAATAAAAAAAATTATTCAATGGTATGAATAGTATATTGAGTTCCGTTTATTTCCACAGAAAATCCAATTCCATTACCCATCAATTGGCTTCCCAAAGGTGATTGTGGCGAAAGCGCAAAAACAGTTTTATCTTCAAGAGTTATTTTTGGCAAAGCTGCGCTGATAAAA
>JBILYQ010000276.1:0-3205 GCA_044377655.1 Flavobacterium sp. | reverse complement strand
GTTTCTATTACAGCAAGTCCAGCACTTTCTGTTACTACTACCGGTGGTGCTACAGCTTGTATAGGAGAGATTAAAACGTTGACGGCAGCAGCTACAACTACTGCAACAGGCACGGCTACCATCTCTTTTGGAACCAACTTGATTTCTACTGGAGGAACTGCAGCCAATTTCCCGGCTACCATTACTGGTATTCCTGCAGGGGCTACCGTTGTTTCTGCACAATTGCAGTTAACGAATGTAAACGCAATTAATGGATCATGGAGAAGTGAATTCCGTGCGGCCTTGACAGGTGGTTATGCTCTGGCGGCTACTCAGATTTCAACTACCCAATCGGCTGGGCTTATTTCACCAGATCCAACAATAAACCTTCCTGGTTTCACCGCTACTTCTGGAGCGATTACTTTAAGCTTAACAGAAAGCTATGATGATCCTGGGGTGAATGATGCTAGTGTTGGTGCTGCTCAATTGGTAATCAATTATTCTTATAATGTGCCGACTACTGTAACTTGGTCGCCTACCACTAATTTATATACTGATGCTAATACAACTGTAGCTTATACAGGTGGTGCAGCTTCAACAGTATATGCAAGGGTAGATGGCGCAGCGTCTTATACTGCTACAACGGCTGCTAATGCCTTGGGTTGTGCTAGAACTGCTGTTGTTGCTTATACTATGACCACTGCAGGATGTGCTGCCACTACAAATGTTCAGCCATCACAATGGGGAACTACATTGACAAACATAGATGATTATATTTATGCTACTGCAATGTCAGGAGCACAAGGATACCGTTTTAGAGTGACTAATTTGGTGAATAACCAAGTACAGTCTATTGACCGTTTCTTGCGTGTGTTTAGAGTTACACAATTGCCAAACTATGCTTTCAACACGGAATACCGAGTGGAAGTAGCGTTGCGTAAAAACGATGCATGGCAGCCTTTCTATGGGGTGTCTTGTACGGTAAAAACGCCAGCGGCAACCACACAATTAATTAACTGTGGCGCTAGTTTAACGGCAATGACGGATGTTATCTATGCTAACTCTGTACAGTATGCAACAGGGTATCGCTTTAGAGTGACCAATGTGTTAAACCCATTAGATACGCAAGTTATCAATAGAAGTTTGCGCGAATTTAGAATGAATAACTTATCCGGTATTACTTATAACACTACTTACACTGTTGAAGTAGCGGTTAGAGACACGGATGGTGTTACTTATTTACCTTACGGGCAAGAATGCACGGTGACTACACCAATTTTCCCAGCGTCTTATTTACAAGACAGCCAATGTGATGATTACCTAGTACCATCAAATGCCACTATTCTTTATGCCGAATCATTCAATGGTGCCGAAGGTTACCGTTTTAGATTGCAAAATAGTGGATTAGGTTATGAGCAATCAGTGGATAGAGTATTGCGCACCGTTAGGTTGAGCGATTTCACAGGATTAACTCCTGGATCTACGTACACTGTAAAAGTGGCCTTGAAAATCAATGGTGTTTGGGGTAGCTTCACAGGTAAAGCGTGTAGTATTATCCCTCCAGGTGCAACAAGAGCCATAGAATCCGAAGCCGTTGTGGTTAAAGGAAACTTTGCTGCTGTTGCGTATCCAAACCCATTTGCTAGCACCTTTGCTATCCAAGTTCAAACGTCAAGCCAAGAAGTGGTACAATTAAAAGTGTATGACATGATTGGAAGACTAGTAGAACAAAGAGAATCAAAAGCTGACTCTATGGAAACAGTACAATTAGGAGACCGTTACCCATCTGGAGTGTACAACGTTGTTGTCACTCAAGGAAGTGTAACCGAAACTTTGCGTGTTGTTAAAAGATAAGCACTAGTTTATTTACTATAAGAACCGCTCCGAAAGGAGCGGTTTTTTTTTGTGTTTACTTTTTTGGGGTAGGGCGCTTCATTTGGAGATTTTCAGGACTTTTGCCTTTTGCCTATTGCCTTTTGCCTTTTTCGCACTTCGCATGGAGGTTTTTAGGACTTTTTCCTTTTGCCTATTGCCTTTTGCCTTTTTTACTGCTTGCTTTTAGTAGTTTTTTTTTCTGTTTGCACTAGTGTTTTTTATCGTATTGGTTTTAAACGTTTTATTCGACACTTAGTCGAGTATATTTATTTTTTAGCCCTTTTTGGTTTAGCTTTACTACATAGTTTCCATTGATTATTTATCGATTACTTACTTAAACACCCACAATTTTTACGGCATGTTTATTAATTAATTAAATCTAATTATTATGGGATTAAGCACTATCTTAAATGTTTTCAAAAGGGTTTTCCTTTTGTTGTTTTTCTTTTTTACTTCCTCGGCAATTTTTGGACAATCCAATTATCGCTCTCGCTACACGGATGGCTCCGATAGAGATTGGACTACTGCTTCTCATTGGGAAGTCGAGACTAGTCCTGGAACTTGGGCTACAGCCTCCGCTTATCCGGGACAATCGCTAAATAACGCCAACACCGTAACGATACGAAACAAATTCTTTGGCGAATACAGAATCAACGCCAACATTCCCTTTGCCATCGGCAATTTGGTGGTGGGTGTTTCTAATTCCAATAGTGCTACGCTTGCCTTCAGAGGTTCCAATGGTAACAGTTTGACGGTTTCCGGAAATGTGACGGTGGCTGATGGAAGGATTGATGTATCTGATCAGTCAAGCAACAGAACTTATGCCTTGACCATTGGCGGCAACTTGACCGTAAATTCGGGAACTGTTTTTGACATGACCGACGGAGACGATGAATGCGACGTGACTTTCAATGGCACCAACCACCTCCTTTCGGGAAGCGGCAGTTATTCCTTTAGAAATCTCACATTCTCCAATTCGGGTACCGTAACGGTCTCCAACGATATTGGCTCCATTGTGGGCACCATGAGCATCGGCACAAACAGTACTGTAAATCCTGCGGCGTCAGCCAGCTTTAGCAACGGCAACGGTACCGTATTGGGTACTGGTAAAGCTAATGTTACCGGTAGCAATTCCTTTTTAGACCAGTATGTTTTTGATGTTGTCGATGTCGAAACAATGACGGTGGATTATGCGGGTACTTCTCAGACCATCAATAGCGCTTTTACGGTGGGTACTTATGGCAATTTGCTTACCAGCGGCAGCGGTACAAAATCGCTGAGTTTCATCACCGATGTTGCAGGGAATTTGCAAATAGGAGTGGGAACCACTTTATCGGCAGGAGGTAATCCC
>JBILYQ010000064.1:0-9574 GCA_044377655.1 Flavobacterium sp. | reverse complement strand
CGCTGATTTTCGTTAAAATGGTCAGTTTTAATTCCGCCTCACCAAGTTTTTGCAATTCTTTCAGCTGGTCTAATTTTGCAAACATTTTGAAACCATCAAAAACTGTCCAATCCAAGCTTACACCATAACTCAAACTGTTGTTTTTGGCGTTATCAAGCTCTACAACCGTTCCGTCTTGGCGTGTTTGTGAACTATTCTGTACGCTATTATTGTCCACAATAGAAGCAGCTACTTTTGGTAACATTCCTGCATTTCCGACAGCCACATTGGTTTTGTCAATTTTCAAATCGTTGTTTGAAATCTTAATTTCATAGTTGTTTTCCAATGCAATTTTTACCGCATTTTCTATGGTTAACACTTCTTGCGCGTTTGTTTTTACAATGCAAAAAAGTATTAGTAGTACTGTCTGAAATAATATTTTTGAGTGTTTCATCTTATTTGCTTTCTTTTTCTTCAGATTAAATTATTATTTGTCTAAGGATTTCAGGAATCAGCTTTTTGTTAATTGGAAGAAAACTATTTTTTTACACTGGTTTCATATTCGTCAATATGATCAAATTCGGGATAATGTTTTCGAGCTTTCGACCACATAAAATAGAGCGCTGGAATGATGAATAATGTCAAAACCAACGAGAAAATTGTTCCGCCAACAATCACAACTCCCATTCCAATTCTACTCGTTGAAGCGGCGCCAAGTGATAATGCAATCGGCAACGCACCCAATGAAATGGCTAAACTCGTCATTAAAATAGGACGCAATCGTGCTTCCGATGCTTCTAATATTGCTTCTAATTTTGGTTTTCCTTGTTCCCGCAGCTGGTTGGCAAATTCCACAATCAGAATTCCGTTTTTGGTAACCAAACCAATCAGCATCACCGTTCCGATTTGGCTAAAGATATTCCAGGTTTGGTCGAATAGCCAAAGTGAAAATAACGCGCCTGCAACCGCCATTGGAACAGTCAAAATAATAATGAAAGGATCAATAAAACTTTCAAATTGTGCCGCCAAAATCAAAAATATCAACAGCAACGCTAATCCAAAAGCAAAAGAAGTATTCGAACTGCTTTCCACAAAATCTCGCGATTCTCCGCCCAAATCTGTGGTGAAAGTATCATCTAAAACTTTAGTTTTGATTTCATTCATAGCATCAATTCCTTCGCTGATGCTTTTTCCAGGCGCCAATCCGGCAGAAACTGTAGCAGACATGTACCGATTATTATGATACAATTGTGGAGGATTACTTTGTTCTTCAATAGTTATGACATTGTCCATTTGTATTAATTCGCCTTTATTATTTTTGACAAACATCGAGGTCAAATCCAACGGTTTGGAACGGTCTTTTTGGTCAAATTGTCCAATGACTTGGTATTGTTTTCCGTTCATCATGAAATACCCAAAACGCTGTCCGCTTAATGAAAGTTGCAATGTTTGCGCAATATCAATGACAGAAATCCCTAAGCTTTCCGCTTTTTCTCTATCAATAGTTACGTTGATTTCGGGTTTGTTGAATTTTAGGTTTACATCCGTAACAGAAAAAGTGGGATTGTTTGCCGCTTCTTCCATGAAAAGTGGAATTTTCTCTTCTAGTTTTTTAAAGTTTGGCGCCTGAATAATATATTGAATAGGCAAACCTCCACGGCGATTTACGGCAATGGTTGGTTGTTCGACTACCGAAGTTTTGGCTTCTGGATATTTTTTGGTCCATTTGGTTAGTTTTTCGGCAATTTCTTTTTGGGAACGTTCTCTTTCCCTCGGATCTGTCAAAGCAATCCGAACTCTTCCGCTATTTACCGTTGAAGCTCCAAATCCCGGTGAAGTAATAATCAGGGCCACTTTTTTCTCAGGAATTGAATCATCCACCAATTGTGAAATCTCTTGCATGAAACGGTCGGTGTATTCATAAGTTGAACCTTCGGGAGTTGTCATGCTCAAAACCAAAGCGCTTCTGTCATCATAGGGCGCCGTTTCTTTTTGCAATATGCTGAAAAATAAATAAATCAATCCAAAACAAGCAATCAAAATGGGGAAACTCAACCATTTCTTTTTCATGAAACTTTGTAAAGCTTCTGCATATCCACTATTTAATTTTTGGAAATAAGGTTCCGTGGCAATGTAGAATTTTGATTTTTTCTGTTCACCACCTTTCATTAAATAGGCGTTTAACATGGGTGTTAAAGTCAGCGAAACGAAGGCAGAAATCAATACTGCCGCGCCAATGACTACGCCAAACTCACGGAATAGTCGGCCTACAAATCCTTCTAAGAATATTACAGGAAGGAATACCGCTGCCAATGTTATGGAAATGGAAATTACTGCAAAAAAGATTTCGTTCGAGCCTTTGATTGCGGCTTCTATCGGTGTCATTCCTTCTTCCACTTTTTTGAAAATATTCTCGGTGACCACAATTCCGTCGTCAACGACCAATCCTGTTGCTAAAACGATGGCCAATAAAGTCAATACATTGATGGAAAATCCGAAAAGCCACATGATGAAGAAAGTTGCTATCAGCGAAACAGGAATGTCAATCAATGGTCGAAAAGCGATTGCCAAATCTCTGAAAAACAGATAGATAATCAAGATTACTAAAAGTATTGAAATACCTAAAGTTTCCGCAACTTCCACCACTGATTGTTTTACAAAAATGGTACTGTCGATGGCGATGTTCAGCTGAATGTCTTTTGGTAAATCCTTTTTTAAACGTTCGAATTCTTTGTAGAATTCTTTAGAAATATCAAGATAATTGGCTCCTGGCAATGGCACAATTGCCACACCAACAAGCGGCAAACCTGACTGTGTCATTTTGGTTTCCAGATTTTCTGCTCCAAGACTTGCGTTACCAACATCGCTAAAACGGACCACTTTTTCACCATCGGAGCGAATGATAATGTTATTAAATTCTTCGGCTGTTGCCAAATTTCCAACTGTTTTTACGGTCAACTCTGTGTTGTTTCCCGTTAGTTTTCCTGAAGGTAATTCTACGTTTTGTTTATTTAAAGCATCACGCACTTCTGAAACGGTGCAGCCGTAAGCGGCCAGTTTAATTGGGTCAATCCATAGTCGCATGGCGTATCTTTTTTGTCCCCAAATTTGAACACCACTCACGCCGGGAATTGTTTCTAATCGTTGCGAGATTACGTTTTCGGCAAAATCGCTTAATTCTAAAGGTGTTCTGGAATCACTTTGTACCGTCATCGAAATGATGGCTTCCCCATTAGCATCGGCTTTGGAAACCACTGGCGGTGCATCGATATCTTTTGGCAAACTACGAATGGCTTGGGAAACTTTGTCACGAACATCATTCGCGGCTTCTTCCAAGTCTTTGTCCAAATTGAATTCTACATTAATGTTGCTGCTTCCTTGTATGCTTGACGAAGTTACGTTTCTGATTCCATCGATGGAATTAATTGCTTTTTCTAAAGGTTCTGTAATTTGCGATTCAATGATATCGGAATTGGCTCCGGCATAATTGGTTCGAATGGAAACCTGCGCCGCATCAATGGAAGGGAATTCTCTAACGCCAAGAAAACTATAACCGATTATCCCGAAAAGGACAATCGCTAGATTAATAACGATGGTAAAAACGGGTCTTTTTATGCTTAAAGTTGATAAACTCATTTGATTTTAGATTTTGAATATAGCACTTCGGCTGTGCGATGGGTTGCCAATTTGATAAAGGAAATACAATGTCAACTTTTATTTAACGTTTACTTTAACTAAATCTTCGTTTTTTAATGACATTATACCACTTGTAATCACGGTATCTCCTGCCTTTAAACCAGCTATTACCAAGATGGAAGCATCGGTTCTGGTGGCGGTTTCTATCATTACTTCTTTGGCTTTTCCATTATCTGTGATGAACACTTTCTTTCCGTTTTGAACAGGAATTATGGCTTCTGTTGGCACTACAATAGCGTCTTTAATGATGTCTAATGGCAATTCCACGTTGGCAAAAGTTCCAGGCAATAGCTTTCCGTCCTTATTATCAGCTATGGCTCGAATTTGCAATGTTCTTGTTGCCACAGCTATTTCAGGTTCAATGGCATAGACTTTCGCAGTGTATTTATCAGTAGAACCGGATACGGTAAATGTCAGATTGGAATTGGGTTTCACCTGTGTGGCGTATTTTTCGGGAATGGAGAATGTGATTTTCAGTTTGCCGATGTTGACTAATTTAGCCACTAAAACGGTAGGAGTGATGTACGTTCCTGGAGAAATGGAACGCAATCCAATCTTTCCTGAAAATGGCGCTCTCACGGCAGTTTTGCTGATTTGAGCATTGATCAATTGGCTTTGCGCTTGTGCTGATTTATAATCGGCTTTTGCGATATCATATTCTTCTTGGCTGATGGCTTCTTTTTGGAGTAAAAGTTTCGCTCTGCGTTCGTTTTCTGAAGCTAGGCTTTCCTTTGTTTTGGCTTGAATAAGCTGTGCGCGAAGTTCTACATCATTCACTTTAAAAAGCACTTGCCCTTTGCGGACATTGCTTCCTTCTTGAAAGTTGATGCTTTCCACAATTCCGTTGACTTCACTTCGTATTTCAACTTGTTCGTTGGCTTCGATAGAGCCTGAAAGGGAAAGATTATTGTCGAAAGTTGCAAGTTTTACCACAATTCCGCTCACTGTCAATGTTTTTCCTTTTCCGCCTTTGTCTTTACTTTCCTCGTTTTTAGATTGATTTGATGAAATTCTGTAGGCAATAAAACCGCCAATTCCGATTATTAATAAGGAGTAAACAATGTATTTTATCTTCATAGCAAGTAGTAAAAAGCGACGCAGTGCCACTTAAATTTGGTTATTAAACAAAATTAGGTTTTAGGATTGGGAATGACCTGCTAGTTAATTTTTATTTAACATCTGTAGGTACAAATGTTATGGTTTCCTATTTAACTGATATAATTCCAGATGTTTTTCTTCTTGGTTATTTCTATGAAAACCGCTCTCATAGCCTTATGTTCTAGTTTTTCCATCGGCGCGTCTTCTTTTAAAAGTTTTATGGCATAATTTCTAGCCAACAATAAAATGTCTTTGTCGCGAACCAAATCGGCAATCTGAAGGTTGAGCACGCCGCTTTGCTGTTTTCCCATTAAATCACCTGGACCGCGCAGTTTTAAATCTACTTCGGCTATCTCGAAACCGTCGTTGGTGTGCACCATCGTTTCCATTCGGGTTTTACTGTCGCTGGAAAGTTTGTGTGATGTCATCAAAATACAATAGCTTTGTTCGGCGCCACGGCCAACTCTGCCACGAAGTTGATGCAATTGTGACAATCCAAAACGTTCGGCACTTTCAATAATCATTACGCTTGCATTTGGAATATTTACACCAACTTCAATAACCGTTGTGGCAACCATAATATTGGTTTTTCCTTCTGCAAAGCGTTTCATTTCTGCCGCTTTATCTGCCGCTTTCATTTTTCCGTGAAGGATGGATATGGCATACTGTGGCAACGGAAAATCTCTTGAAATGCTTTCGTAGCCGTCCATTAAGTCTTTGAAATCCATTTTCTCGCTCTCTTGGATTAGCGGATAGACAATATAGATTTGCCTTCCCAAAGCGATTTCATCCCTTATGAATTTCCATACTTTTAATCGGTTACTGTCAAAACGATGAACAGTTTGAATGGGTTTTCTTCCAGGCGGCAATTCGTCGATGACGGAGATGTCTAAATCGCCATACAAACTCATGGCCAATGTTCTTGGAATGGGCGTTGCTGTCATGACCAAAACATGTGGCGGAATATCATTTTTTTTCCAGAGTTTGGAGCGTTGTTCTACACCAAAACGGTGTTGCTCATCGATGATGGACAAACCTAAATTATGGAATTTGACTTTGTCTTCGAGCAAAGCGTGGGTTCCTATAAGTATGTCCAACGTGCCGTTTTCCAGTTCTTCGTGAATGATTTTACGTTGTGAAGTTTTGGTTGAGCCAGTTAGTATTTTTATATTGATTTTTAAATCTTTAGCTAATTCTGTTAAACCGTTAAAATGTTGGTTGGCTAATATTTCTGTTGGCGCCATCAAACAACTTTGGAAACCGTTATCCAACGCAATGAGCATGGCCATCAAGGCCACGATTGTTTTCCCCGAACCAACATCGCCTTGGAGCAAACGGTTCATTTGGGCGTTACTTCCCATATCATTTCTAATCTCTTTGAGCACTTTTTTTTGTGCGTTGGTGAGTTCAAATGGCAGGTGATTTTGATAAAAATCATTGAAATTATTGCCAACAATTGTGAACGGATGTCCCTTTATTTTGTGTTTACGAATGAGGTTTTTGGTGATTAACTGCAATTGGATAAAGAACAATTCCTCGAATTTCAGACGGAATTGGGCTTTGGCCAAAAGTTCTTGACTTTTCGGAAAATGAATATTGAACAGCGCCATTTTTTTCGGTATCAATTTCAGTTCGTTTAATAGGTAATCGGGCATGGTTTCAGAGAACGTCGCTCCAGTTTCCAGGAACAATTGCTGCATCATTTTATTGATTACCCGATTGGTGACGCCACGATTGGCCAGAGTTTCCGTAGATGGATAGACCGGTTGCATTGCCGAGCGCAAACTTTGTTCGTGTTCTGCAAGTAGCTCAATTTCTGGATGTGACATACTGTATTGATTGCCGTAAACGGCGCATTTCCCAAAAATCACGCACACTTCGTTCAATTTCAGCGTTTCTTTTATCCATTTATGGCCTTGGAACCAGTTGAGTTCCATTTGGCCAGTGTCGTCCACAAAGGTGGCGACTAAGCGTTTTTTATTCTTCCCGAACTCCACCGTTTTGATATTGACTATTTTGCCGATGATTTGCACCTCGGCAACGGCGTTTAGGAGTTCGTTAATCTTATAGTAACGGGTTCTGTCGATGTAGCGGTTTGGGAAAAAATTTACCAAATCTTCGTACTTGAAGATGCCTAATTCCTTGCGCAGCAATTCGCCTCGTGCAGGACCTACGCCTTTGAGGTATTCTATGGGAGTTTGCAGAAGGTTGTAGGACATTTGAATTCAATATCAATTGCAATATTGCTTGCAATAGTTTTCGATGGAGCGAAGATAGTTTATTGTTTGGAAATTAGAAAATACATTACCTTCGTGGAAATGAATAATTTTTATAAAATGAAATATATTTTTATCCTTATATCGTTTATCACTTTTGGGCAACAGTCCCAGAAAGTTGATTTTAAAACGGCTACGGGCTTTGTGAACATTAATCCTATAGAGCGGAAAGTTAGCGGTAACGCAACTTATGAATTCACGGTTTTGGATGCCATAGACACTATAAGGATTGATGCGAAGAACATGCGTTTTGCAAGTATGATGATTAACAAAACAATGGTAAAGTATGTCAACACTACTCGAGAACTACTGCTTTTTGAGGGTTTTAAAAAGGGTAAAAATAAAGTGTCTTTTGAGTTTAGCGCTTATCCCAAACAAACGCTTTATTTTAATGGTGATTTTGGCTGTGAGAGTTGCGAAAATCAGCAGGTTTGGACACAAGGACAGGGGAAATACACGAGCCATTGGTTTCCGAGTTTTGATGATGTGAACGAGAAAATGGTGTTCCGCTTGAACCTTTCGTTCGATTCACGGTACACCGTCATTTCGAACGGAAAACTCAAGGGAAAAACGGACAATTTGATCGGGAATTATGCACATCAACAGCAAACTTGGCAGTATTCGATGGACAAACCGATGAGTTCCTATTTGTTGATGGTTGCCATTGGGAAGTTTGAGAAGTCAAAGCAACGGTCTGAAACGGGTGTGGCTTTGGAGTTTTATTATCAGTCAAAAGACAAGGAAATGGTGCCATTTACCTATTATAAGTCCAAGGAAGTTTTTGATTTTTTAGAGCGAGAAATAGGTGTTGCTTATCCTTGGGAGCTTTACCGACAAGTGCCGGTGGAGGATTTTCTGTATGCCGGCATGGAGAATACGACTTCAACTATTTTTGCTCAGGATTTTGTCGTGGACAGTATCGGTTTCAACGACAGGAATTATGTCAACGTGAACGCGCATGAGTTGGCGCATCAATGGTTTGGTGACATGGTTACAGCCACTTCCGGTAAGCATCATTGGCTTCAAGAAGGCTTTGCAACTTATTATGCTTTGCTGACGGAGAAGGCGATTTTTGGGGAGGATTATTTTTATTATAAGTTGTACCAAACGTCATTGCAATTGAAAGTGGCAGCAAAAACAGACACGATTCCCGTGATGCATGAAAAAGCAAGTTCGTTGTCTTTTTACCAAAAAGGCGCGTGGGCTTTGCACGTTATTCGGGAGCGTATTGGTGCGAAAGCCTTCCAGCTGGCTGTAAAAAATTATTTAGTTACGTATGCTTATAAGAATGTTGAAACGGAAGATTTCCTGGCGGAAATAAGAAAAGTGTCTGATTTTGACACAGAAAATTTTAGAAAACAATGGCTTCAAGACTATGTGTTTAATACTAAGGAAGTCAATGATTTACTTAATAAAAATTTATTTATTAAACAGCTTGTGAAGGTGCAAAAAATGCGCGATTTGCCATTGAAAGAGCGGCTAGAGGAATATAATTCAATTATGAAATCGGATGCTTATTATCCGGTGAAAACGGAGATTTTATACCAATTGAAGGAGGAAGATTTTGCGGATAAAAAAGAGGTGTTAACAAGCGCCTTGCAAACCAATGCTATCAAAGTGAGGCAAGCAGTTGCCGAATTTGTGGGCGCTATTCCATTGGAATTCAAAGCAACCTATGAAACGTTATTAAACGATGATTCTTATGAAACGCGCGAGATTGCGTTCATGACTTTATGGAAAAATTTTCCTGATAATCGCCTTCAGTATTTAGAGCAGGTTAAACACTGGGTAGGCATGAATGACAAAGCCTTGCGAATTATGTACCTCTCTTTTTACTTGCTTTCTCCTGATACTGATTCTTTGGTTAAAACCAAATATTATTCGGAATTGGTTAATTACACTTCTTCGAGTTATGAAAGTTCGGTGCGAGAAAATGCTATTTCGAGTGCCTTGATGATAGCGCCTTACGACACCTCGGTTTTGCGTAATTTGGTCAACGCAACCACGCATCAAAAATGGCAGTTTGTGAAATTTGCCAAGCAGAAAATAAGGGAGTTACTTCTATTACCCGATTATAGGCTTGCCTTTGAAAGCCTTCTTCCTATGCTTTCCGCAAATGACCAATTGCAATTGAAGCGTTTACTAGAGGAGAAATGAATCCAAAAACACGCTAGTTAAAATTTTTTATTTTAAAAATTGACGCAACCTTTTTTATCTTTTTACATCTTGGGAAAGTAATTAACAAACAAAAAACAATTTTTATGAAAAAAATTATTTTATTAGCTGCTATTGCCTTTGCAAGTTATTCTTGTAACACTGACGATAGCAATCTAGAAGATGCCAATTTAGCTACTACTGATAAAGTTATTGGGTTTGCCAATTCCTTTGAAACCGTTGCTTATTTTAGTGATGAAGGATTAGTTGACAGGTCTTTTCCTGTTGATGTAATCAACCAAGGAGCAGGAACACCAAATGGTCAGGCAATTACTGTAACCTATGCTGTTGATGCTGTTGCTACGACTGCT
>JBILYQ010000273.1:0-3245 GCA_044377655.1 Flavobacterium sp. | reverse complement strand
GTTTGGAAAGTGATAATATCCCCTGGTTTTACTACAATATCTTCTTTCATTACTCCTACACGAAGTTTTGGACCTTGCAAGTCTCCTAAAATTGCAGTGGTATAGCCAAATTCTGAGTTTAAACTTCTGATAATATCTATACGCTCCTTTACATCTTCATAATCTGCATGTGAAAAATTAATTCGAAATACATTTACTCCAGCATCAATCATATCTTTGATTACTTCTCTTGAGCTACAAGCTGGACCAAGTGTGGCAACGATTTTTGTTTTTTTTCTAGTCGACATTTTTTAAAAAATTAAATTATTTTTAGACTTTGTGTTTTCTATATCAATTGAATACACTGTACTTATTCTTTCAATTGTGTTTAGTGTGGTTTTTAGTGCCGCCATTTCAAGACTGTTATCCGCCATTTCAATTTTCAATAAATAATCCGCTTTCTTGAATTCGGGCAATAAATAAGCTTTCGAAGTAAAGCTGTTCTGTGTTTGAGCAAACAATCCTAGGCTTTCTGTTTTGTTTTTTAGCGTCATTTCATTCTTGTTGTGAATAAGATTCCATTGAATACCTTTCTGTTCATCATCATAAACAAATCTGCCAAACTGGGTTTCCCCATTTTTCATCTGAATCTGAATTTCATTTCTACATTTCGATAAATTAATTGACAGGTGTTGGTTTAAAAAATACGCCAATCGATAATCCTCTAACGAAGTATGTATTGCTATCAGATGATATTTGTTTTCCTCTATTTCGTCAAAACACAGTTTATGAATGGTCATTTTGCACTAAGATAAGTCGTAAATATAGTGTTTCTGTTATAGATTTTCACAAAGCAAATAATGGCTTAACGTAATTTTATGAACGAAAACGATATAGTTTTTATGGATCTCTATTATTTATTGTTAATTTTTTCTTGAAATGCAAAGTAAGCTCTCTGAGACGCTTTTTCCTCCGCTTTCTTTTTTGAAGTAGCTCTTGCTTTTGCAATCACTTTGTTATCTATACTCAATTTGACACCAAAAAGTTTTTGTCCGTCAATTGCGTTATCGTCAAAAACATCATAATTAAAAGTCTTTTTCTCTTTTTGGCACCACTCAATCAACAAACTTTTATAACTAATCACTTTGCCTTCTAATTTGGCGATGTCAACATAAGGTACGATGACTCTTTTTTGAATGAATTTTTCGCAATATGGATAACCTTTGTCCAAGAAAATGGCGCCAACAAGGGCTTCAAAAATATTCCCATGAATATTTTCTCCAAAATGCTGGATGGAAACCTTACTCTCAATCAAACTAATCAAATTCAAATCTCTCCCAAGTTCATTTAAATGTTCGCGACTAACAATTTTGGAACGCATTTTTGTCAAATATCCCTCATCTCCAGCTGGTGCTTCATTGTATAAATAGGCAGCAATCACAGAGCTTAGCATGGCATCACCAAGAAATTCCATGCGTTCATAGTTAATAGGATTCCCTTTTGCATCTAGTTTGTTGGAAGAGCGATGTGTAAAGGCCTTTTGATAATAAAGAATGTTGTCGGGACTGAAACCGAGGATTTTTTGAATTTCTGTAAAAAAAATCCCGTCCTCAGCCGGACGGGATTTTGAAAATATTTTTTTGAGAATGCTCATTGAAAATTAATCTTCTAATTTTTTAAATAAAACACACGCATTGTGGCCTCCAAATCCAAAGGTATTACTCATGGCTACTTTTACCTCTCTTTTTTGCGGTTTGTTAAGTGTCAAATTCAAAGATGGATCAATGTTTTCATCAATAACTTTATGATTGATTGTTGGAGGAACAATTCCATATTTCATAGCCAGTATGGATGCAATTGCTTCAATGGCGCCAGCAGCTCCAAGTAAATGTCCTGTCATGGATTTTGTGGAATTGATGTTGATATTCTTTGCGTGTTCACCAAAAACGGCACTAATTGCTTTTAATTCTGCAACATCGCCAAGAGGCGTCGAAGTTCCATGTGTATTGATGTGATCAACTTGCTCTGGTTGCATTCCGGCATCTCTAAGCGTATTTTTCATCACTGCAATAACACCAATTCCTTCTGGATGTGGAGCGGTTAAATGATAGGCATCCGAGGACATTCCGCCACCGCCAACTTCACAATATATTTTTGCTCCTCTTGCTTTTGCATGTTCATATTCTTCTAAAACTAAAGCTCCTGAGCCTTCACCCAAAACAAATCCGTCACGGGTAGCATCAAATGGTCTTGAGGCAGTTTCTGGACTATCGTTTCTGGTTGATAGGGCGTGCATTGAATTAAATCCTCCCATTCCAGCAATGGTAACTGCGGCTTCCGAACCTCCAGAAACAATGACATCACACATTCCTAAACGGATGTAATTGAAGGCATCTATCAATGCATTTGCAGATGAAGCACAAGCCGAAACCGTAGTGTAATTTGGACCCATATACCCATTTCTCATCGAAATATGTGCTGGTGCAATGTCAGCAATCATTTTGGGTATAAAGAAAGGATTGAATTTTGGAGTGCCATCGCCTTTGGCGTAATACATTACTTCGTCTTGAAAAGTTTCTAATCCTCCAATTCCAGCGCCCCAAATAACACCAATTCTATATTTATCTGAATTTTCTAAAGTAATTCCCGAATCTTTGATAGCTTCGTCACTTGCCGCAATGGCATATTGTGCAAACTTATCCATTCTGCGAGCCTCTTTGCGATCCATGAAATCTTCAATATTGAAGTTTTTTATTTCACAAGCAAATTTAGTTTTATGTTTTTCGGTATCATAATAAGTTATTGGCGCAGCGCCACTAACACCATTAATCAAAGCATTCCAATATTCTTCAATGGAATTTCCGATAGGAGTCAATGCACCTAAACCTGTAACTACAACGCGCTTTAATTCCATATTGTGTTTTTTTCAATTGTATTTAAACAAATAATACCCAAGCATTCTTTATGTATTACTATCACAAAAGTCACAAGGGTATTTATTTTATATGTTTTTGATTGAATTTCAATCAGTAATTTCAATTTAAAAATAATAAAAACCCGTGACCATTATAAATAATCACGGGAATTTAATTTTATTATTTTTTAGCTTCTTCGATGTAAGAAATAGCTTGGCCTACTGTAGCAATGTTTTCTGCTTGGTCGTCCGGAATTTGAATATCAAATTCTTTTTCAAATTCCATAATAAGCTCAACAGTGTCTAGTGAATCTGCTCCTAAATCATTTGTGAAGCTTGCTTCTGTTACAAC
>JBILYQ010000062.1:0-9695 GCA_044377655.1 Flavobacterium sp. | reverse complement strand
ATAGTATAAATCAATCAAATGGACACTAAAAAAACAAAAGATGTCTCTGAACAAAAATCTCTGAATAAATTTCAAAATTTTTTGGAAACCGTACCCGATGCAATAACAATTATTAATAAACAAGGTACCGTTCAATCAATAAACAGTCAAACAGAAAATCTATTTGGATACAAAAAAGAAGAAATAATTGGTAAAAATGTAGCGATTTTAATGGCTACTCGTTTCAAAGAAACCTATTTTGGAAATCTAGAACGGTTTTTTAATGCCTATAAAATGCGTAAAATTGGAGAAGGTTTGGAGCTATTGGCGAGACATAAAGACGGTAGCGAATTTCCAATAGAGATAAGTTTAAGTAAATTGGAAACTAAAAAAGAAATGTTAGTTTGTGCCTCCATCAGAAACATAAGTATTCAAAAAAATATTGAAAAAGAATTAATTGAGGCAAAAGAATCTGCCGAATCTGCTAAAGAATCTGCCGAAAATGAAAAAAACAAAGCCAAAAATGCCTTGAAATCAAAGCAACAGTTTTTATCTAACATGAGCCATGAAATTAGAACGCCGATGAATTCCATAGTTGGTTTTACAAAAGTGCTCCTAAAAACAGATTTAACAGAAAACCAGACAAAATATTTAAACGCTACAAAAATTAGTTGTGATACGATGATTGTTCTCATAAACGATATTTTAGACCTGGCAAAAGTTGATGCTGGAACTATGATTTTTGAGCAAATACCCTTTAAATTGTCTGCCTCTATAACTACGATGATGCATTTATTTGAGGCAAAAATAAAAGAAAAAAATTTACACTTAATCCTCAATTACGATTCGAATATTCCCGAGGTATTAGTTGGAGATCCTATACGACTACATCAAATAATTTTAAATTTGGTTAGCAATGCTGTAAAATTCACTTCAGAAGGAAAAATTGTTATTACAATTCAAAAAAGCATGGAAGATTTAGATAATGTGGTTATTGACTTTTCTGTTTCTGATACTGGAATAGGAATAGAAGCTGATAAAATAGATTTGATTTTCGAAAACTTTCAACAAGCTTATTTGCAAACCTCAAGGATTTTTGGCGGCACAGGATTAGGACTTGCCATTGTAAAACAATTGGTAGAAACTCAGGGCGGAGTAATTCAAGTGAAAAGTGAAATTGATAAAGGAACCCTATTTAGTTTCAATCTTAAATTTAAAAAAGCTAAAGAGCACGATTATTTAGAAAGTGAAATTAAGGAAATCATGAGCACTGAAATTGAGGATGTAAATATTCTAGTTGTAGAAGATGTGGAACTCAATCAACTCTTGATGGAAACTCTTTTAGACGATTTTGGTTTTAAATGCACCATTGTAGCCAATGGAAAACTAGCTATCGAGGAATTATTAAAAAACGACTATGACATGGTACTTATGGACTTACACATGCCCGTAATGAATGGATTTCAAGCAACAAATCATATTCGGAATAGCATGAAGTCAAAAATTCCAATTGTTGCCCTAACTGCCGATGTGACCACGGTAGATTTAAAAAAATGTCAGGAAGCAGGAATGAACGATTATATTGAGCAACTGTTATATAATAAAATAATAAGTATTCTTAAAAAACATGCAGAAATGAGTGATCAAGAAAAAACTGAAAGTTTAGATATCGATAAACTTAAGTGTGTTAATTTGGATTATTTAAAAAGAATAACCAAATCCAATCCTCAATTAATGTCAGACATGATTAGAGTTTACCTAAAACAAACACCTATAATTATTGAAACCATTCAAAAAAGTTTGCACAAAAAAGATTGGCAAACTTTAAAGTCAGCTATTCATAAACTAATACCCTCCTTTTCAATAATGGGAATGGATGAAGAAGTGGAACTCATGGCAAAAAAAGTTCAAGAAAATGCTCATACTTTAGAAATTACAGACGAAGTACATCATTTAACTTTAGAACTAATAAAAGTATGCCATCAATCTTTTGCAGAATTAGAAATTGAATTAAATAATTTAATAAAAAACCCGTGAAAAACAATTCTAAAATAAAATTATTTCTGGTCGATGATGATGCTGTTTTTCTAAATTCATTAAAAATCCAATTCTTAAACGAAGCCGATTTTGATATAGAAACATATAATACAGGAGAATTATGTCTGGAAAACTTGGATAAAAACCCAGATGTTATCATCCTTGACTACCATCTTGATGGTGTTACTAAAAATGCCATGAATGGATTGAAAACTTTAGACACTATTAAAAAAACAAAACCTGAAATCCCTATTATAATCCTTTCATCACAAGACAAAATTGAAGTTGCAGTAAAATGCATGCACCACAAAGCCATTGACTATGTAGTGAAAAGTGAAACAGCCTTCTTCCGATTACAAAAAATCATTTCCTCTATTTTCAAATACAAAAAAATGGAGAAAGAGCTTAACTGGTACATGGACAGAATGTAAATAAAATGACATGCCAAAAACTTCAAATAATGACATTTCACAGGTAGCAAAAAGAAAACTTTCTTCCCTTGAAAACCTTCAATTTGTAGTGTTATCTTGTGTTGTGCTTTATTTTGGCAAAACACTTTTTATACCTTTAAGTTTTTCATTGCTTGTAAGTTTTATACTTTATCCTATCTGTATTTGGCTTGAAAAAAAAGGAATCAACAAAATTATTTCTATCATCCTTGCGCTCTTAGGTTTAATCCTTTTATTACTTTCCATTTTATATTTACTCTTTGTTCAAATTACAGCATTTTCCAATGAATGGGAAACGTTTAGCCTTAAATTTTTGGAAGCCATAACACAAATAAGCGCTTATCTCGATCAAAAGATGGCTATCAGTGTAGAGAGCCAATCGTCATATATCAAAAATTTTGTCACTACGCTAGAAATATGGCCACTACTGAAAAACATGCTGTATTCCGTCTCGGAGGTGCTTTTTATCCTAATTTCTTTTCCAATATTTTCTGCCTTGCTCTTATATTATCGTCATTTATTGATTACCGTTTTGTATCAAATTTTTGCTAACCATAAACCAGAAATTATTCAAGAAATTATTTTACAAACCATCACTGAATATTATAATTTCATCAAAGGAATGCTTATTGTCTATTTAATTGTAGGGTTGTTGAATAGCATCGGACTAGCAATAATTGGCATTCCACATCCCTTTCTTTTTGGTTTCATCGCTTCAATTTTAACTTTCATTCCCTATGTAGGAATCATTATTTCCTCACTCTTGCCCATCAGCATTTCATGGATTACTTATAATTCAATTTGGTATCCTATAGGTGTTATTGCAGTGTTTACCATTGTTCAATTTTTAGAAGCTTACATCCTATTTCCACTTGCCGTTGGCAAAAGATTAAAAATTAATGCCTTGGTCATTATTGTTGTGATCATAGCTGGAGGGATTATTTGGGGTGCGGCTGGAATGATTTTATTTATTCCATTTGTGAGCATCTTAAAACTAATTGCTGATAGAAGTAAAGACCTAAAATCGTTATCGCTTTTATTGGGCGATGGGAAATTAAATTAATGTTAATGAACTAATTAACAACCAGCCAACTAGGAATAATATAACTATTTAAAAAAATTATGTAACAACAAAAATCTTCAAAGAAGTGAACTTTACATTATGTAAATCAAATAATGTATAATTTAAATTTAATTATTATGACACTTCTTAAATCAAACATGGGCTTAATGCCATTCGGGTTCACAGATCTATTTGAAAACGAAAAACTTTTCGGAAACGGATGGACAGAACAAAACCTTCCAGCAGTTAATGTCAAAGAAACCCGAAAAGAGTACAACATTGAATTTGCTTCTCCTGGTTTTTCAAAAAAAGATTTTAAAATCGATGTCGAACAAAATGTTCTAACCGTTAGCGCAGAAAAAGAAGAGGAAAAAAAGGAAGAAAAAGACACTTTTACAAGAAGAGAGTTTTCCTATAACTCTTTCTCCCGATCATTCTCTTTACCGCAAACGGTAAATGCTGAAAAGATAGATGCCAAATACAACGATGGCATCCTTCAGTTAAGTATTCCAAAAAAAGAAGAAACAAAATTGCTACCGAAAAAGGAAATAAAAGTTGCTTAGAAACTTTTAAAAAGAGGATGCTTCAGACATCCTCTTTTTTTTTGAGAAAAACTAATCCACTATGATTGAAAAATGACCCCAAATTTCATTAACAATAGATAATAAAAAACCAACCTTAGCTTATTCTATTTTTAAATTCTAATCCTACTATCTTTTCCAATTTCAATAATACAACTATTTAAAAACGGAAAACAACTCTCATTAAATTACTGAGATGTAACTCGCTTTGGGTACAAATTTAAAAATTTTCATCTCACCATTTTCTGTTATCAAAATGAATTTTAAAAAAAGTGTGAATCATATAACTTATTTAAAAAGTTGTATAACATGGCTTTACCTCAATAAATCGAACTTTATGTTTTAGGGTGAAACTTATTTTTTACCCGTGTTTTTGGTATTTTTTATTAGCAATCAAAAAATAAACAAGCTATGTTAGAGGTAAAAAAAGAAGGAATCTTACTTGAAAAAACAGCTTTGGGATTTGAGAATGAAGGTGTTTTAAATCCAGCTGCAATAAAAGAAGGAGACACTGTACATCTTTTTTATAGAGCTGTTAGAAAGGGTAATTATTCCAGCATCGGTTACAGTAAATTAACAAAGATTACCGAAGTTGAAAAACGAATGGACATTCCTATACTATTTCCTCAATTTGACTATGAGCAACAAGGAATTGAAGATCCAAGAATTGTAAAAATAGATGACTTATATTATCTCACTTATACGGCAAATGATGGAATCAATGCGATGGGTGCTTTGGCAACATCAAAAGATTTAATCAATTGGGACAAACTAGGAATTATTGTACCGCAATTTACATATGAAGAATTTGCTCATTTGGCAGAGTCAAAGGGCGAACTCAACAATAAATACCATCGATTCAATGGCAAGTTGATTGAGCATAATAATCATGATAGAAAAATACTTCTTTGGGATAAAAACCTCGTTTTCTTTCCAAGGAGAATTGGTGGGAAATTACATTTTTTACATCGTATTAAACCCGATATCCAAATTGTGGCGGTGAATGATTTAAGTGAATTAAATGTTTGTTTTTGGCAAAATTACTTTCTAAAATTCAGTGATTATATTGTGATTACCCCAAAACTGGAACATGAAGTTAGCTATGTTGGTGGTGGTTGCCCTCCTATTGAAACGGAAATGGGATGGTTGGTTATTTATCATGGTGTTCATGACACTGTGGACGGTTATATTTACTGTGCTTGCGCCACATTATTGGATCTTGAAAATCCAGCAAAAGAAATTGCCCGATTGCCTTATCCGCTTTTTGTGCCCGAATATAAATGGGAAATAGAAGGAATTGTCAATAACATTTGTTTTCCAACAGGCGCAGTTGTTGACAATGACACTTTATATATTTATTATGGCGCTGCAGATGAGCATATTGCCTGCGCATCAACGAGTCTGTCAAAATTATTAAGCGAATTAATTCTTAACACTACATCGGATGAGAAATAAAATAACACTACCAAAAAGCAATTCTACTGCTATAGAACAACATTTAAAAACGATTTCCAGAAATAGAAATTGTGCGTCAAAAAAAACAGACACAATTCCTGAAATACTCCTTATAACTACTTTTCCTCCGAGAGAATGTGGTATAGCAACCTATTCACAAGATTTAGTGAAAGCTTTGAAAAAAAAATTCAAAAAATCATTTGGTATAAAAATAGGCGCTTTGGAAAACGGCAACCACTTTTATGGAGATGATGTGGAGTATGTATTAGAAACCGAAAATTCAGCTTCTTACTTAAAATTAGCAGAAAAAATAAATGCTGATAAAAAAATACAACTTGTTTTTATACAGCATGAGTTTGGATTATTCAGAGGGAAAGAGACAGTATTAGTTCAGTTTATGGAAATGCTGAACAAACCAATATTGATAACATTTCATACTATTTTACCCAATCCAAACAAGGAACTTCAGGAAAATGTCCAAAAAATTTGTCAAGTTGCCAATGCCATCATTGTAATGACAAAAACCTCTGAAATAATTTTGGAAAATGATTATCAAATTGCAAAAGAAAAAATTAATATAATTCCTCACGGAACACATTTGGTCGAGCATTTGGATAAAGACATTCTAAAAGAAAAATATAATTTATCTGGAAGAAAAGTGCTTTCTACTTTTGGATTATTAAGTTCGGGCAAAAGCATTGAAACTACTCTAAACGCACTACCAGCAATCATTAAAGAGAATCCTGATGTCTTATTTTTAATAATAGGTATAACGCATCCATCAGTTGTAAAAAGTGAAGGAGAACTTTATAGAAACTTTCTTAAAGATAAGATAGACACCTTACAACTACATAAAAACGTATTGTTTATAAACCAATATTTGCCTTTGAATGATTTATTAGACTATTTACAATTGACCGATGTGTACTTGTTTACATCAAAAGATCCAAACCAAGCTGTTAGCGGTACATTTTCATATGCAATGAGTTGTGGCTGTCCTATAATTTCGACACCTATTCCACATGCGCTTGAAGTTTTGAAAAACGGAACGGGAGTTATTATTGATTTTGAAAATGACCAACAACTTTCCAAAGAAGTTAATACTTTACTTAGCAATCAGGAATTGTGCAATGCCATTGTTTTAAATGGATTGCATCAAATGGCGCCAAATGCTTGGGAAAATTCAGCAATAGCGCATTCTAAACTCTTTGAAAGTATTAGTGAAAACTCAATAAATCTGTATTATAAAATTCCAAAAATCAATCTTAAACAAGTCAAACGATTGACCACCACATTTGGGATGATACAATTTTCTGTTATAAATAAACCTAATCTACAATCAGGATATACTCTAGACGATAATGCAAGGGCGTTAATAGCCATTTGCCAACATTTTAAATTGACAAAAGAGGCATCCAATTTAATTTACCTCACACGTTATTTCAATTTTATAAAGCATTGTTTATTACCCAGTGGTAATTTTATGAACTATGTCAATGAAAAACAGGAATTTACTTCGCAAAATGATTGTGTCAATTTAGAAGATGCCAATGGCCGAGCCATTTGGGCTTTGGGATATTTGATTTCTGCTAGTGATTATCTTCCACCTGCATTGACTTCGGAGGCAGAAAAAATCATGACAATTGCCCTCAAAAATGTTTCAAAAATCCATTCAAGCAGAGCTATGGCTTTTATAATAAAAGGGATTTATTACAGCCAAAAGCAAATGAATTCCAATGATAACATAGCATTGTCAAATGAACTTTCCGATAGATTAGTCCAAATGTACAAACACGAATCAGATGAAAAATGGGAGTGGTTTGAAAGTTATTTAACTTATGGAAACAGCATTTTGCCAGAGGCATTGTTGTGCGCCTACTTTACTAGCGGAAATTTAGTCTACAAAAAAATAGCTCAAACATCATTTGATTTCTTGCTTTCAAAAATTTTTACAGAAAATGACATAAAAGTAATATCGAATCAAGGATGGTTACATAATGGTGAAACAGTACTTATTTCTAAAAATGGCGGTGAACAACCTATTGATGTTGCTTACACTATTTTGGCGTTACATAAGTTTTATGCCGTTTTCAATGAAGAGGAATATTTACAAAAAATGGAAATTGCATTCAGTTGGTTTTTAGGTAATAATCATTTAAATAAAATCATTTACAATCCCTGCACTGGCGGATGTTATGACGGTTTGGAAGAAGATTATATCAATTTAAATCAAGGTGCAGAATCAACCTTAAGCTACTTGATGGCAAGGTTAGTTATAGAAAACCATTTTGGCAAAAATAAAAAAATCAAGCTTTTAAGCAATTATAAATTCCGATTAGAAAACAAAAAACAGCTACTATAACTTTAAAAAATAAGTTCATGACAATCGCAAAAAGAAAAAAAGGATTGCCGACAAAAAAAAACGAAAAAAGCACAACGGCAAGAAAAGATTCCTCTAAAAAAAGTAAGGATTATTTTTCCAAATATCCATTTAAAAATTTTGAAGAGTGATGGTTGGTCTATTAATTTTAATAACAAATCACGGAAATAATTAAACCCAAAAAAACATTTAACTTATGAAATCAAATGAAACACTTCAACGCGATGTTCAAGAATCAATAAAATGGGAACCATTATTACATGCTTCACAAATTGGTGTTATTGCAAAAAATGGAATCGTAACATTGACGGGAACCGTTGACAGTTATGCAAAAAAAATGGAAGCCGAAACCGCTACAAAAAAAGTGGCAGGTGTTAAAGCCATAGTAGAAAAAATAGAAATAGATTACGGCCATTTTGGAAAAATAACCGATGACAAAATTGCAGAAGATATTTTAAAAGAATTCAATTCCAACTTAACTGTTCCGAGCAATTCGATAAAAGTAACCGTAGAAAATGGTTGGGTTACACTTGAAGGAAACGTAAACTGGAATTATCAGCGCGAAGCCACTAAAAACTCAGTAACTAATTTAATGGGGGTAAGAGGAATATCAAATAATATCAAAATTAATCCAGAGATAAAAGAGAAAGTCGAAAAAAGAGCCATTGAAAAAGCCTTTCAACGTAATTGGGCAATTAACTATGATGAAATAGATGTTGATGTTTATGATAATAATGTACGGCTAACAGGCAATGTTGACTCCTATTATCAAAAAGACGAAGCAGAACGAATAGCCTGGAATGCACCAGGAGTTTGGTCAGTAAACAATGATTTGGAAGTTGGCTATTATGAATAAAATACTGTTTTACAGATAACTTATCTTTTAAAATTACTACCTTTTGATATTAGAAAATCTTAAAAAACGATACTGATTCTGAATAATCGATTTATCCTTACTACTCCAATTGAATCGTTATGAAAAAAATATTAGTCACTACCGATTTTTCTACAAACTCAAAAAAAGCGATTCGATTTGCGCTACAAATAGCGTCGCAGATGGAATGTGAGTTATTATTTTATAACGTTATTGAAATAATGCAACCTACTATTTGGAATCAATCAGAATTTGAAGAGTATACCATTGCCGAAATGGCCCAAAAACAAAAGCAGCTACAGAAATTTGTGGAAACCATTTTTCAAAAACAAAATTTTCTAAAAGTAAATTATCAATGCGCTTGCGGAATAAACATGGATGTTGAAGAACAAATTATCTCTTTTGCAAAAAAAAACAAAGCCGATTATATTTGTATCAGTACGAGAGGCGCTGGAATTATAAAAAAATTATTTGGTACCAATACCTCCAAATTAATCAACTCCTCGCCTATTCCAATCATTGTTGTGCCACACAACTACCGAATAAAACCTATTGCTTCCCTTTGTTATGCCTCCGATTTAGAAAATTTATCGCATGAACTTAAAACAATAGATGCTTTTTCCGAAGAATTGAAAATAAAATTGATTGTTCTTCATTATGATTATGATTCGGAAGCAAACCGTGATAGACTTAGCAAATTGGCGGCAAAATATGCCACAGAATATATCATGTTCAATTTCAAGGAATTGGAGACGGAAGATATTTTACTTTTTCAAATGCAAAATGATATCGAAAAACTTAATCCTTCCTTATTGTTTTTATTCACACATCAAAACAAAAATTGGCTCGAACACTTGTTTAATCCTAGTAAAACAGC
>JBILYQ010000061.1:0-9735 GCA_044377655.1 Flavobacterium sp. | reverse complement strand
GTAATGCTGTATTTGCTTTAACTGGAACTCCCAATGCAACGGTGAGTTATACTATTAATACGGGTGCCAACCAAACCGTTATTTTAGACGCAACTGGAAATGCAACAGTATCAATAAATTCAGTGACAACAAATACAACCATTTTGTTAAGTCAAATTAGTTTAGGAACCTGTGATGCAACAATAAGTAATACCGCAACAGTTGTAGTTTCAACAAATCCAACCTTTGGAAATCTAACGGCTACAACCCCAGTATGTTCTGGAGGTAATGCTGTATTTACTTTAACTGGAACTCCCAATGCAACGGTTACTTATACTATTAATACGGGTGCTAATCAATCTGTTCTTTTAAATGCAAGTGGAAATGCAACGGTAACAGTAAATGCCATTACAACAGCTACAACTATTTTACTAAGTCAAATTAGTTTAGGATCATGTAATACAATTTTAAATAATACCATAACAGTAATTGTCAATCAAATTGTAACTCCAACATTTGGTTTTGGTACCAGTTTGACAGCTTGTCAAGGAGATGTTTCTATACAAGTGCTGTTGCCTACTTTATCGAATAATTCTATTTCTGGATCTTGGAATCCATCTACAATTGATTATTCAATAGTAGGACAAACAGTTTATACTTTCACGCCAAACGCTGGACAATGCTCGCTTAATACGACTTTAACAGTAACCATTAACCCAACTCCACAATTTACAATTACTGGAGGTTGTGATGGAGAAGATTATGTGTTGCAAATTGCAGAGCAAAACCAAGATATTATTGATGTAAAATGGTATTATGATAATGACTTAATTGGCCAAGGCACTTCTATTATTATATCTGATGAGGGATTATATACTGCTGTTGTTACTAATACCAATAATTGTCAGAGTGATGCTGATATAAATGTTACTAATTCATTTTGCACCATACCAAAAGGAGTTTCTGCCAATAATGATGGAGATAATGACTTTTTTGAATTATCTAATTTGGATGTCAAAAAGCTACAGATATTCAATCGCTATGGAATGGTAATTTATACTAAAAACAATTATACCAATGAATGGGGAGGACAATCTGATACTGGTGATCAAGTTCCTGACGGAACTTACTATTACGTTATTGAACAATACTCAGGTAAAGTTAAGACAGGTTGGGTTTATTTAATAAGACAACTTTAAAAATCAAACAAAATGAAGAATATATATATCATTGCCTTATTAGCTTTATCATTGTTTACAGAGTTACGAGCACAACAAGACCCTAATTATACTCAATATATGTATAACATGAGTGTCATAAATCCAGCCTATACAGGATCTAAAGAAGGTCTTTCAGGAGGATTTCTTTATAGAAAACAATGGGTTGAGATAGAAGACGCACCTACCACAGGAACCTTTTTTATTCACAGTCCTTTGGGCAGAAATGTTGGATTAGGACTTTCTGTGATTTCTGACAAGATTGGTCCGGTAGAAGAGAATAATTTTTACGGAGACTTCTCCTATACTTTAAACTTAGGAGAAGAACACAGATTAGCTTTTGGTTTAAAAGCGGGTTTAACTATGCATAAAATTGATTTCAATACTATATACCCAACATTACTAGATGATAACGATGGTGTTTTTGGAGGAGCCAATCCTAGTGCAACGTTTTTAAATGTTGGTTCGGGAGTTTTCTATTACACAGACAAATATTATGTTGCTTTTTCTGTTCCAAATATGTTAAAGGCAAAATATTTAGATTTCGATGGTAGACAATATGGATCAGAAGTGTTGCACTATTTCTTCACTGGAGGATATGTGTTTGATTTAAATTCCAACTTGAAATTCAAACCATTTGCTATGATAAAATCATCATTGAATGCACCAACTTCCATTGATATATCAACCAATTTTATGATTTATGACAAGTTAGAATTAGGAGCAACTTATAGGTTAGAAGATTCCTTTGGAGCTATGGTAAATTTTGCTGTTACACCAAATCTGAGAATAGGATATGCTTATGATCATGTTGTTTCCGATTTAAATGTGGTAACACCAGTTTCTCATGAGGTGATGCTATTATTTGATTTGAATTTTTCAAAAAAAGTATCACAATCACCCAGATATTTCTAACCTACAAAGTAACCTAAAAAATGAAAAATCTATATATAACAATAAGTTTTGCAGCCCTAAGTTTTACTATTTCGGCACAAAATGTAACCACAAAAAAAGCCGATAAGTTGTTTAACCGATTTGAATATGTTGATTCAACAAAAGAATATTTAAAATTAGTTGAAAACGATAAAGCCGATGGTTATGTTTACAAACAATTGGCTGACACTTATTACAATATGTTTAACAGTACTGAAGCCGTTAAATGGTATTCCAAAGCAACAGAAACCCTACAAGATGCTGAGACATATTACCGTTACTCACAGATGTTAAAAGCGAACGGCCAATATGAAGAGGCAAATAATCAAATGCGAAAATTTGCTGCTGCTGCACCAAATGATGACCGAGCCAAAGCGTTCAAAGAAAATCCTAATTATCTTCCGACTTTATTAGACAAAGCCAAAAGGTATAACGTAAATTTATTAGATGTAAGTGGTGATAAATCAGATTTTGGAGCTGTTCTTTATGATAATAGTTTATATTTTACAAGCGCCAGAAACACGGCTAGAAAAAGCTATGGTTGGACAGACGAGCCATTTTTAGATATTTACAAAGCCGATTATAATGCTGACGGAACAATTACAAATATTATTGGTGTTAGTTCCTTAAATTCAAAATATCATGACGCTTCGTTAACTATGAGTTCCGATGGGAATACTGTATATTTTACTAGCGATAGTTTTAGAGAAAGCTCATTTGAAAAAGATAAAGCAAACAAATTAAAACTAGGAAGGAATAATATTTTCAAAGCTACTAAAGATGGTGACTCTTGGGGTAAGATTATATCTTTGCCTTTTAACAGTAATGAATTTTCAAACAGTAATCCTAGTTTGAGTAGAGATGGTAAAACATTATATTATTCTTCTGATGGTCCAGGGAGTATTGGTGGAGTCGATATTTGGAAAGTTACCATTAATGCAGATGGTACCTATGGCGAACCACAAAACTTAGGTAGCAAAATAAATACAGAGGGTACTGAAAGTTTCCCTTTTATAGCCGATGATAACAAAACTTTGTACTTCGCTTCAGCCGGTAAACAAGGTTTGGGTGGATATGACGTATACCAAATTGATTTATCAGGTGGAGAAGCTACCAATTTAGGCTCACCAGTAAATACTGAGAAAGACGATTTTGCTTTTTCTTTCAACGGAACAAAGAACGTAGGGTTCTTATCTAGTAATCGTGGTGGAAACGACGATATCTTGATGGTTAGCCCAATCTGTGGCGTGAATGTGACTGTTGTAGTTACCAATGTCAAAACAGGTGCTATATTGTCTAATGCCAGTGTTGCCATCTTAGACGATAAAAAGAATGTTATCGCAACGGAATTGTCAAACGCCAGTGGTGAAGTAAAATACCGAGTAGAATGCGACAAACCTTATGTAGTGCAAGCTTCCAAAGACGCATTTGAAGGCAATACTTTTGCCGTGACGCCAAGCAAAGGTCCATCGGCTAGAGTAGAGGCAGCTATACAACCTATAGAGGTTATTGTTACAGAAACCGAAATTGTGTTGAAACCAATCTATTTTGAATACGACAAGAGCAATATCACACAAGAAGGTGCTTTTGAGTTAGACAAATTAGTACAAGTGATGAAAAGTAACGACAAAATGTTTGTTTTGGCTAAATCTCACACTGATAATAGAGGAACAGATAAATACAATCTTAGATTATCAGACAGAAGAGCTAAATCTTCCGTGCAATACATTATTTCTAAAGGAATAGATGCTAGCAGAATTTCTGGAAAAGGAATGGGAGAGTTAGAACCAAAAGTAGATTGTGGCAAAGATTGTACAGAAGAACAACGTGCTCAAAATAGACGTTCTGAATTCTTGATTGTGAAATAAAAAAATAAATCTATATATTTGTTCTTAATAGATATTAATTACAAAATATGACTTTTAAACAGTTTTATTTACTCGGTTTATTCGGGATTACTTTTTCAATAGCTTCTTATTTGTTTCTTTTATGGTATTCGCATTCCAAAAAAAATCAACAAAATCAACAATATAAAGATATAAGTCAAGGTTTGTTGTTTGTTGTTTTTGGTATTTTGTCATGGTCAGTAGTTGCTCTGTATAAAATTTTTGATTTAAAAGAATTTTCATTGTCCTATATCATTAATGATAGGATATTGTCCTCAATGAATAATCTTTTTCTTTTTTTGAGTTTAGCATTTTTCCCGAATAAAAAGAGAAACAGGTTTACTTTATATTTTGTTAAAAAAGAGAAGTGGGTCATAAATGTTTTTATTGTTTTTTCCCTAGTAATTTGTTTTTTTACAATAACTGACAAGGTTAGTGATAGTTTTAATTTTCTGTCTAAGTTGCTTATAGTTGGACTGGACTCTATATTCTCTATAGCTTGTTTAACGGCAATAGGATATATTTTGTATCACTCCTATAAGGAGTTGGGTTTTGGAAAATTGATTTTAATCTATATTCAAGTGGTGATTGCAATGTTTTCCTTAACACAAATATTATTGCCTTTGTCCAAAATAGTACCGGGAATATTAAGCTTTTTTTATCCTTATTTCTTGGCTTTTTTTATTATTTGTCTTGCACAGTTTGTTTTTTTGATTGCTTCTTATTATACTGTTTTATATTATTCATTATCTAATAAATCTAATCAAGATCTTCCTAGTTCAAAAGATAGAGATGCCAATTCTCAAGAAATAATAGAGGTCTTAAAAGTTGAAATAGGATATAATCACGATAAAAAAATATTTTATTTGAAATTAACTTTCAAAGATAAATTTCAAAAAGAACATATTGAAATAAATGAAAATTCTAAATTATTACAACCACTCTTATATTGGATATTATTTTCTTTTGCGAAGAAACAAAATGTTATGCTAACCCATCAGGATGTAGCAATTGCCAAGTTTAGAATGGTAGATTACTGGAACAAGGAAAGTGATTTTAAACTTACTCAAGAGTTATTATTTTTCAATGAAAGTGGGCATTTTGAATTAAAATTAAATGAAAATTCTGTTCTTTTAAAAGAAATGGATTTCTTTAAATCAAAATTATCAGTTAAGGAGCTTTTTAGAAAATATTTTATTTGTTTTGTGCCCTATGATTTGAAGATTTTGCACCAATTAAACAATAAAAAAAATGCTGATAAATACTTGTTAGAGCATTTTGAAAGTTATTACTCCAATATTTCTGAATAAAATTAAAATTTCAATCTGTTTGTTTCAACTTCTTATAAATTTATAATATACTGAAAAACAGATTATTATAAATTACATATTATTGCATTTATTTTTTGAAATATTTTATTGTCTTTAATATATATCGTATTTTTTTAAAAAAAATATATTTGATTTATTAAATATATTCAAATTCGATACCCAATGCCATCTTTAAACTTAGTAAAAAAATACCAACTATTTCTATTTTTTGTTTCAATAACAATTCCATTAAATGCTCAAGTAGTAATTAATGAAGTGATGATAAATGCATCTGGAGCTCAGGGTTTGCTGGGGACAAATGATCCAACAGGATGGTTTTATGGGAGTGAGTATATTGAAATTTTTAATAATAGTTGTCAACCAATTGATATTTCAGGTTGGATTTTAGCGAATAATGTTCAGCCACTTACAGGAAACCGAAGTGGTGGTTCCTTTAGTTTTCCGATTGGTACTATTATTCAGCCCAATAGTCATTTAGTATTAGGTACAAGAAATAGTAGCGGAGACTCCAATAGTGTTGATTTTAAAACCGAGAGTTTTACACCTCCAACTACTCCTCCATTTACTGGTGCTAATGGTCCATGGAATAGATATCAAAATATTGCATTCCCATATTCTTTTATTAATGGCACAACACCTTCAAGGCCTAATTATTGGGTTTTGCCAAACTTTGAAGGTTGGCTTGCATTATATAATAATAATGGAGTTCCTCAAGATGCTATATATTGGACAGGTACAAATGATCAATCTTTTATTACTAATTCTTCCGGTAATCAATATTTTACTGATAGGCCAACAGCACCTCTTTCTTATACAAATCTAGATCCAACACTACCTTCAGCAAGACAAATATTTCAATCAAATCCAGGGATAATTAGATGGTTAAATAGGAGTCAATTTATTCAAGGACAATCTTCACAAAGAAATCCTGATGGCGGCAATTGGATTAACACAGGTCTTCCATCAATCAATCATTTAACTTTAGGCACTAATGCTAATTGTAACGGAGGTGCTTGTGTAACGCTAGCATTACCAGCACCACCAACGGTTATAACACCAGTTAATTATTGCCAAAATGCCATAGCTTCAGTGCTAACAGCGACTCCTTCAGGAGGAACCTTAAATTGGTATGGTACCAATGCAACTGGAGGCACTGCTAGTGCAATAGCACCAACTCCTTCAACCACTTTAGTTGGAACAACTACCTATTATGTCAGTCAAACCGTTGGTGGTTGTGAAAGTACAAGAGCTGCTATTGTGGTAAATGTAAATCCTTCTTTATCTACAACAATAACTTGCGGAACAAGTACTCTAACTTCTGTTCAGTTTATTTGGAGTTCCGTTACAGATGCAACCGGATATTCTATTTCTTATCAAATAAATAATACTGGAACAATTTTCAACCCTACCGTTACTGGATTACCGGTATCGTATTCCGTAAATTCTTTAAATTCGGGAGATAGTGTAACAATTACAGTTACTCCAACAGGAGGAGCGGGAACTTGTTTTACCCCAACCACTTTTTCTTGTGCTACATTGGTTAATAATGCCTGTGGTGCTTGTGCTACTCCAACTTGTCCTATAGTTGGAGTGTCAAGTTTTGCCAACTTAAATTTTTCTGCAGGTTCCTGTAATACTTGGACACCACAAGCAACAAACACTACACTTACTAATTATTATCTAGTAACCTCTGATTCTTCTGGCTTTCTAGGTATTGCTCAACAAGCTACAAGTACTCCTGGTCTTTGTATTACTCGTTCTGCGGTTATTAGACCTTTAGTCACTTCTTGTAGTGTAGCGTCCTCTATTGCACCTTCTGTAGCAAATGCTAATGGAGTAACTTCAGGATTTAATCCAGAATGGTATGGATTAACTCCGAACACGCAATATGTTGTTGTGGAGACCGTAGTTTTGGGAGCTACATGTTCTCTAACTTCATTATGTACGAATTTTTACGGATGTACGACCCCTATAATGCCTATGGCTAGTATCGCTGTTCAGCCCACATGTACCACAGCAACGGGAAGTTTTCAAATCACAGGATACAACCCAGCTAACACCTATAGCTTTACGCCTTCAGTTGTAAGTATTTCACCAACAGGATTGGTAACGGCCAATGCGAACACTTATACTTTTACAGTTACCAATGCATCTGGTTGTACATCACCATCATCGGCCAATATTGTAGTAAATGCTCAGCCAAGTGCACCAAGTGCACCAACAATTGGTTCGATAACGCAACCAACATGCACCACAGCCACAGGAAGTTTTCAGATTACAGCATACAATGTAGGGAACACTTATACTTTTACACCTGGAGTTGTTAGTATTTCACCAACAGGATTGGTAACGGCAAATGCTAACACCTACACTTTTACAGTTACCAATGCAGCGGGATGTATCTCAACAGCATCCGCTAGTATTTTAGTCAATGCGCAACCAAGCACGCCAAGTGCACCAACAGTTGGTTCGGTAACACAACCAACATGTACTATAGCTTCAGGAAGTTTTCAAATTACAGGATATAATTCTGCAAACACCTACACTTTTACACCGGGAGTTGTTAGTATTTCAGCAACAGGATTGGTAACGGCAAATGCCAATACGTATACTTTTACAGTTACCAATGCAGCGGGATGTATCTCACCAGCATCCGCTAGTATTTTAGTCAATGCGCAACCAAGCACGCCAAGCGCACCAACAATTGGTTCGATAACGCAACCAACATGCACCACAGCCACAGGAAGTTTTCAGATCACAGGATACAATGCTGCAAACACTTATACCTTTAACCCAGGAATTATAAGTATTTCAGCAACAGGATTGGTAACGGCCAATGCGAACACTTATACTTTTACAGTTACCAATGAATCTGGTTGTGTTTCAACGGCAACACCTTTAACGGTTAACCCAATTCCAAGTGTTACAGTACCAACAACAACTATTCAGCAACCTGATTGTACAATACTAACAGGGTCTATTCTAGTTAATTCTCCTTTAGGCGCTTCTCTTGAATACAGTATAGACGGTGTGTTTTTTCAGACAAACCCAAATTTTGTTGGGTTAATACCTAATAATTATACGGTTACGGTTAGAGATATTTTGAATGGATGTACCAATCTCTCTGCATTAATTGTAATAGTAAACAATGTAAACGATGTAATTGTAAATACACCTTTGCCTCTTGAATATTGCGACCCTAACAATGACGGTACTGGCATATTTGATCTTACACAGGTTATCAATTCAGTTACTGGTGGAAATACAAATTATACGGTTACTTTCCACGAAACGTATACCGATGCCGATGTTGATGGCACTTCAATTACTGATTCCGTTGCTTATAACAATATTAATTTTGACACTCAAATTATATATATTAGAATAGAATCAAATTTAACGGCATGTTACTCCATTGTTACCCTCCAACTAATTGTCAATCCGACTCCAGAAGCCACCGAGCCATTGGATTACCATGTTTGCGACGACAACTACGATGGTTTTGCGAGTTTTGATTTAACGACAATAACATCAGAAGTGCTGGGCAGCATTGACCCATTGACCCATTTGGTAACGTATTACACGGATTTAGCGGGAGCAGAGTTAGGCACCAACCCAATAACCAACGTAACAAATTACACCAACGTGATTATCGATACCCAACCCCTTTGGGTTCGAGTAGAAACCATCGCCACGGGTTGTATCGACATTGTTGAATTACAATTGGTAGTCGATCCATTGCCACAAGCCACCCAGCCAAATTACCCACAATACTCCTTATGCGAGACCGCATTATCTCCTGTTGGTTATGAGCAGTTCGATTTAGGTTCTCAAATAGATGCCATCTCTTTAGGCCAAACTGGAATGAATATCACGTTCCATTTAAGCCAAGCAGCGGCTGATTTAGACAGCAACGCCTTGCCATTGTTGTACACCAATCAAGCACAATACGTTCAAACATTGTGGATACGCATCGAGAACGATGCCACAGGATGTTATGTGCTTTCCACGATGGATATTAGAGTAGAGCCATTGCCAAGCCCGATACCACCGCCGGAACCCTACAGCATCTGCGACGACAACCAAGACGGCTTGTCTGAATTTGATTTAACCACATTGACGGCAGCTATTTTACAAGGAGGCAATTACACAATTACCTACCATGAAACCGCCATAGACGCAAGTTTAGGAGACAACCCTTTGGCAAGTCCCTACCAAAACATCTATCCGTTTATCCAAATCCTCTATGTGGCAGCAGTAGATCCGCTTACAGGCTGTAGCTACGTTATGCCTATCGAGCTAAACGTTAGCCCAAGCCCAGTGATGCCTACCACCTTGCCAAATTTGACGAATTGCGACCAAGACAACAACAACCAATCTGCTAGCACC
>JBILYQ010000322.1:0-2744 GCA_044377655.1 Flavobacterium sp. | reverse complement strand
GTTCGATGCTGTGACCAGGACGCGACCATTTTGGTTTTTCTCCCAGTGGTTGGTATTCCGAGTCGGCTGCTTCAACAGTTGTTGGTTGCATGATTTTAATGAATGGTTTTTGAGGAACCAATCCAAGCATTTCAAACATTTTCATGTCTTCGTTCACATCTGGGTTTGGAGTTGTCAACAGTTTATCGCCAGCAAAAATGGAATTGGCACCTGCAAAGAAGCACATGGCTTGTCCTTCTCGACTCATATTCATTCTTCCTGCAGAAAGTCGCACTTGGGTTTCGGGCATGATAATTCTTGTGGTAGCCACCATGCGAATCATTTCCCAAATTTCCACTGGTTTTTCGTCTTCCATTGGCGTTCCTTCCACGGCAACCAAGGCATTAATCGGCACAGATTCAGGTTGCGGATTTAATGTAGAAAGCGCTACAAGCATTCCGGCTCTGTCTTCGATACTTTCTCCCATTCCGATAATCCCACCGCTGCAAACGGTAACATTGGTTTTGCGAACGTTTTCAATAGTTTGCAAACGGTCTTCAAATCCACGGGTTGAAATGACTTCTTTATAATATTCTTCGGAAGTGTCTAAATTGTGGTTGTAAGCATAAAGTCCGGCTTCAGCTAAACGAAGTGCTTGGTTTTCGGTAATCATCCCTAATGTACAACATACTTCCATGTCGAGTTTGTTAATGGTGCGCACCATTTCTAACACTTGATCAAATTCTGGTCCGTCTTTAACATTTCTCCATGCTGCGCCCATACAAACTCTTGAAGAGCCGCTTGATTTTGCGCGTAAAGCTTGGGCTTTTACTTGGCTAACAGACATTAAATCGTTACCTTCAATATCGGTGTGGTACCGTGCGGCTTGTGGACAATAACCACAATCTTCAGGGCAACCGCCAGTTTTGATGGACAATAGGGTAGAAACCTGAACCACATTTGGGTCGTGGTGTTCTCTATGAATGGAGGCTGCCTCAAAAAGCAAATCCATCAAGGGTTTATTGTATATATCAATAATTTCTTCTTTTGTCCAGTTGTGTTTAGTACTACTCATAGCCGCCGTTTTATATGGCATCAAAAGTAGTTAAATTGTTTTGAAGTAGCAAAAGAGAAAACAGTATTACATTTTGGAAATAAACGAAAGGGCAGTTTCTTTGTCTATCGCCAATTGGTCTTTCAACGCTTCAACCGATTTAAATTTTTGTTCGGAACGAATTCGTTGCAATAGGGCAATTGTGATTTTTTGATTGTACAAATTACCGTTATAATCAAAAAAGTGAATTTCTATGGTTTGCGAAGTTCCGTCAACCGTTGGGTTTACCCCAATATTCATCATGCCGAATACTACTTTGGAATTGATAGTGCTTTTGACAATGTACACCCCGCTTTTAGGAATAAGTTTGTAGTCTTCTTGGATTTGGATATTGGCTGTTGGGAAACCGATGGTTCTTCCGAGTTGTTTGCCTTTCACAACGGTTCCAGTTAGAATATAATTGTATCCTAGATATTCAGTGGCAAGACTTGTGTTTCCCTCCAACAAAGCATTTCTGATTTTGGTGGAGCTGATCGCTACGTCGTCAATTTCTTCAGCAGAAATTTGTTCTACTTCAAAGCCATAAGTTTTGCCAAACACCACTAGATCGTCAATATTGGCAGTTCTGTTTCTTCCAAAACGGTGGTCATGACCAATGATAATTTTTTTTAAGTTGAATTTTTCAATCAAAACTTGTTTTACAAAATCTTCGGCGGTCAATCTTGAAAAGTCTTTATCAAAAGGATGGATGATCAAATTGTCAATTCCTGCCATTTCGAGTAAAGAGCATTTTTCATCGATGGTGTTGAGTTGTTTCATTTCCGAATTTTCATGAAGTACCATTCTTGGATGGGGAAAAAACGTGAGCACAAGGCTTTCGCAATCTAGTGTTTCAGCAGAATGGGTAATGCGCTCCAAAATCTTTTTATGGCCAACATGCACACCGTCGAATGTTCCGATGGTAACAATGGTTTTTTTATTGGAATGAAAAGCTTGTATAGAATTGAAAATCTTCAATTAGGATTTGTGTTTGATGAGGGTGCAAATTTACTTCATTATATAGTATAAAAAAAAGAGGATTGAAAAAATTCCAATCCTCTTTTGAGATTTTAAATTAAAGATTATTCTTTAATAAAACGTAATGTTTTTTTCTCGTTTCCTTTTTCAACAGAAATTAAATAAACACCATTACTATAAGTTGCTGTGTTTATTGTTAAATCGCTTGTAGAGGCAACTGATTTTTTTGCAATCACTTGACCCAAATAATTATGGATTGTATAGCTATCAGGTAAGTCTGATCCGTTTAATGAAATATTCAGAATTCCGTTGGTTGGATTTGGATATAAGTATAAAGAGTTCAACGCGCCAAAATCAGCAGTACTCAAAGTGCCAATGACAAAAGATTTAGATTCGCCAGCGCCAAAAGAACCAGTAGATGAAGCTACAATTACACTTCCGTCAGTATTTTTAATATCATAGTAACCCGCGCCATAAGTACAACAGATACCATCTCCATAAGAATCGATGATATTGAATGTGTAACATTGATTATTTGCCAATGTCCAGTTTTGACTTGCAACAAGAGCTTGAGTTGTGTTTGTTGTTAAATTAGTATATGGTCCGCCACTGTATAATGTAGTTCCAGCTGCATTTTTCAAATTCCAAGTTGTTTCAGCACCATAACGGTCTCCTTGCAATCTAAAAACAACAT
>JBILYQ010000060.1:0-9813 GCA_044377655.1 Flavobacterium sp. | reverse complement strand
CAGTTTAAAACATGCAAAGTTGACTGTCTTCCTGTTTTGAAAAACGGCAGCTATTTTGGAATGCTTGCTAAAATTGATTTATTAGAGAATTATCGAAAAAATTTAAAAGAAATGATAATCGAGTAATTTCTTTAACAATAACTTCGCAACTGTCCATTCGAATTTACTGTTCAAAATTGTACCTTTGTGTTTTGCGAAAAATTATGCTAGAAACAGATAATACCATTGAAGTTCTCGGTGCTCGAGTACACAATCTCAAAAATATAGACATCTCCATTCCCCGAGAAAAATTGGTTGTTATAACGGGTCTTTCGGGTTCCGGGAAATCATCCTTGGCATTTGACACCATTTATGCCGAAGGGCAACGCCGTTATATCGAAACTTTCTCAGCCTATGCGCGTCAATTTCTTGGCGGATTAGAACGTCCCGATGTAGATAAAATTGACGGACTTTCTCCTGTAATTGCCATTGAACAAAAAACAACTAGCAAATCGCCTCGTTCAACAGTTGGAACAATTACAGAGATTTATGATTTTCTGCGCTTGCTTTTTGCCCGTGGTGCAGACGCATACAGCTATAATACGGGTCAAAAAATGGTAAGTTACAATGACGAACAAATCAAAAATTTGATAGTCAAAGATTTTACAGCAAAGCGAATCACTATTTTGGCGCCAGTAATACGAGCCAGAAAAGGACATTATGCTGAATTATTCCAACAAATTGCCAAACAAGGTTTCCTAAAAGTGCGCGTCAATGGAGAGGTTCAAGACATAACCATTGGTATGAAACTCGATAGATACAAAACACACGATATTGAGATTGTCATTGACAGAATGCTGATTGAAGATAACGAAGAAAACGAAAAAAGATTATCGGAAAGCATCAATACCGCCATGCATCATGGAGAAAATGTATTGATGATTTTGGACCAAGATACTAGCGAGGTTAGGTATTTTAGCCGTAATTTAATGTGTCCAACAACAGGAATATCTTATCAAAATCCAGAACCAAATTTATTCTCTTTTAACTCCCCAAAAGGTGCATGCGAACAGTGCAAAGGATTGGGAACAGTGCATGAAATAAACCTCAAAAAAATTGTGCCTAACCCAAAAATGTCCATCAGAAACGGCGGTTTGTCACCATTGGGAGAATACAAAAGTTCTTGGATTTTTAAGCAATTGGAAATTATTGGCGAGAAGTTTGGCTTCACGCTTTTTGATTCCATAGAAAAAATCCCCGAAGAAGCAATGGAAATAATTTTATACGGTGGAAAAGATAAATTTTCTGTGGCTTCAAAAACGTTGGGCATTACAAAAGAATATAAAATTGAATTTGAAGGAATTTCCAATTTCATCAAAAACCAATTCGACGAAAGTAGTTCAACCACCATAAAACGTTGGGCAAAAGAATATATGGACGAAATTCCATGTCCTGAATGTGAAGGTTCACGCTTGAAAAAGGAGTCGATGTATTTCAAAATCAACGATAAAAACATTGCCGATTTATCGCAAATGGACATTTCAGATTTGAGTGTTTGGTTCGACGAGCTGGACAGCCATTTATCCGAAAGACAAAAAACAATTGCCACAGAAGTTATCAAAGAAATCAAAGACCGATTACGATTTTTGGTAAATGTTGGTCTGGATTATTTATCTATTAGCCGAAGTTCAAAATCACTTTCTGGTGGCGAAGCGCAACGCATCAGATTGGCCACCCAAATTGGGTCGCAATTGGTGGGTGTTTTGTATATTTTGGACGAACCTAGTATTGGTTTACACCAAAGAGACAACGAAAAACTAATTCATTCGCTAGAACAATTGCGCGATATTGGTAATTCTGTGATTGTTGTAGAACACGACAAAGACATGATTGAACGCGCCGATTATGTAATTGATATTGGACCAAGAGCTGGAAAATTTGGTGGTGAAATCATCAGCAAAGGAACTCCAGCCGAATTATTGAAAGAGCATACTTTGACCGCTTCTTATTTAAACGGTGAACGAAAAATTGAAATTCCAAAACAACGTCGCGAAGGCAACGGGAAATATTTAAAACTAACTGGCGCAACAGGAAATAATTTAAAAAATGTTTCCATCGAATTGCCATTAGGAAAACTAATTTGCGTTACCGGAGTTTCGGGAAGTGGAAAATCAACCTTAATTAATGAAACACTCTACCCTATTTTAAATGCCTATTATTTTAATGGAGTTAAAAAACCACAGCCTTACAAGAAAATTGAAGGTTTGGAACATATTGATAAGGTAATCGACATTGACCAAAGCCCGATTGGAAGAACACCACGAAGCAATCCGGCAACCTATACCGATGTTTTTTCGGAAGTAAGAAGTTTGTTCACGCTAACTCCTGAAGCCATGATTCGTGGCTACAAAGCCGGAAGATTTAGCTTTAACGTGAAAGGCGGAAGATGTGAAACCTGCGAAGGTTCGGGCGTTCGAACCATTGAAATGAGTTTTTTGCCAGATGTATATGTGGAATGCGAAACCTGTCAGGGAAAACGTTTTAATAGGGAAACTTTGGAAATCCGTTTCAAAGGAAAATCCATTTCAGACGTGTTGAACATGACGGTGGATGAAGCGGTAGATTTCTTTGAAAATATTCCTAAAATTTATAGAAAAGTGAAAACTATTCAGGACGTTGGATTGGGCTACATCACTTTGGGACAACAAAGTACAACACTTTCTGGTGGCGAAGCACAACGTATAAAATTGTCAACAGAATTGTCAAAAAAAGATACTGGAAACACTATCTATATCATGGACGAACCCACAACGGGTTTGCATTTTGAAGACATTCGGGTATTGATGGATGTCATCAATAAATTGGTGGATAAAGGCAATACTATTTTGATTATTGAACACAATATGGACGTCATAAAACTGGCGGATTACATTATTGACATTGGTCCCGAAGGAGGAAAAGGCGGCGGAAAAGTAGTTGCCGAGGGAACGCCCGAAGAAATTATAAAGAATAAAAAAAGCTACACTGCGCAGTTTTTGAAAAAAGAATTACTTTAGCCTGTTTGCAAAAAAGAAACGAATAAAATTAGCATAAAAAAGATAAAAAATGATGAAAGAAGATTTAGAAAATGAAGATGATAAAATCCAAGATAAGTTAAAACAAAAAACTTGGAACGAAATAAGAAGCAATGACTCTTGGGGTATTTTCAAAATAATGTCTGAGTTTGTTAATGGATATGAAAACATGTCCCGAATTGGTCCATGTGTTTCCATTTTCGGTTCCGCAAGAACAAAGCCCGAAGACAAGTACTATTTATTGGCTGAAAAAATTGCCTATAAAATCAGTAAAGCTGGCTATGGCGTTATCACTGGTGGCGGTCCAGGAATTATGGAAGCTGGAAATAAAGGTGCGCATAACGGCGGTGGAACTTCCGTTGGACTAAATATTGAACTGCCCTTTGAGCAACATTTCAACCCTTATGTAGACAAGGATAAAAACTTAAATTTTGATTATTTCTTTGTGCGCAAAGTGATGTTCGTAAAATATTCACAAGGTTTTGTCGTTATGCCAGGAGGTTTTGGAACTTTGGATGAATTATTTGAGGCGATGACTCTTATCCAAACCAAGAAAATTGGAAAATTTCCAATCATCCTTGTCGGAACCGAATTCTGGTCAGGATTATTGGATTGGATAAAAATTGTTATGATTGAAAAAGAAAAAACAGTAAGTCCTGACGATATGAACCTAATCAAAATAGTGGATACCGAAGACGAAGTGGTTGAGGCACTGGACAACTTCTATAAAAAATACAACCTCAGCCCTAATTTCTAATCAGAGTCTGAAATTACATTGATTGTCAAAATACAAAGCAACGACTTGAACCCTCTTTATAAAATATTGTTTTTACTCCTTGCTTTGTGTTTTCCAATAAAGCAAATGGCACAACATCATTCCAAACTGGTGGTGGAAGTCAATGCGGAAAACAAGGTGTTAACTGTCATTCAGGAGCTTACTTATTACAATCAATCCAACGACACACTGACCAACATTGTGCTAAACGATTGGACCAATGCCTATTCTGACAAAAATACGCCTTTGGCAATGCGCTTTTCAGATGAGTTTGAACGCAGTTTTCATTTGGCTCCCGAAAAAGACCGAGGACGAACACAAAACATCACCATTATTGACCAAAACAAAGCTTTCTTAACTTGGGAAAGAGACAACAATTATCCCGATGTTATCCAAGTGCGTCTTCGGGAGAGATTGCTTCCTAATGAGAAATTCTCTTTATATCTTACTTATACTGTCAAAATCCAAAACGATTCTTTCACAAAGTTTGGCTATAACAACTCAGGAACCATGAACTTAAAAAACTGGTACCTAACACCAACTCGTTATGAAAACAAGGAATTTGTCAAAAGTAGTAATGTCAATTTAGATGACTTTGCCAACGCGGCATCCGATATCGATATCGAAATAAAAGTACCAGCAAACCTTGACGTTAGCTCCGATTTAAACGAAATTGCAAAAACCAAAAACAACAATGTAACAACTTACATTCTTTCTGGAAAAAACAGAATTAATTTTGGTTTCTTCCTAGATAAAAGAACCACTTTTTTGAGCTATAAAAATAGTGACATCGAAGTGGTTACCAATATGGAAGAAACCAGACTGAACGATATCCAAAAAGCGATTGTCATTGACAAAGTGGTCAATTATGTTACGCAAAACATCGGAAGCTTTCCTTTTGAAAAAATCACCGTTTCACAGGTAGATTATGAACGAAACCCTTTCTATGGTTTGAACCAATTACCCGCTTTTGTGAGCCCGTTTCCCGATTCGTTTTTATTTGAAATCAAATTCCTGAAAACCTATCTTAACAATTACCTCAAAAACACCCTACAATTGGACCCAAGAAAGGATGGATGGATTTTTGACGGGATTCAGGTCTACACCATGATGCAGTATATCGATGAATTCCATCCTGAAAGTAAAATGATGGGGAGCGTTGCCAAACTTAAAATCCTGCAAAGCTACAACTTGGTCAGTTTGGATTTCAACGGACAATATAGCTATTTCTACATGCTCATGGCACGCAAAAACTTGGACCAACCCTTAGGCGATTCTAAAAATACGCTGTTGCGTTTCAATGAAAAAATTGCCTCAAAATACCGAGCCGGATTAAGTTTGAAATACCTAGACCGCTATCTAGAACATCGCATTGTACCTAAAAGCATCCAACAATTCTTTGCCTTAAATACCGTAAAGCAAACTTCCCGCAAGGATTTTGAGAATATCTTGATTGCCAATTCACCCAAAAAAATAGACTGGTTCTTCGATAAAATCATAAATTCTCGAGACATTATAGACTATAAATTTGATAACGTCAGTAAAACAAAAGATTCTGTATCGTTCCAAATTAAAAATAAAACCGCAACTCGAGTACCCATTTCAGTATATGGTGTAAAGGGAAAGGACATCGTTTTCAAACATTGGATTGACAATCTCCAACCAGATAGCATTTATAGCTTTGCCCGAAATGATGCCCAAAAAATTGTCCTCAATTACAAAAACGAGGTACCCGAATTCAATTTGAGAAACAACTGGAAATCACTCAAGGAATTTCCTGTCAGCAATCGTCCCATAAAGTTCAATTTTTTTAAGGATTTGGAAGACCCCTATTACAACCAAATCATCTACATTCCCACACTAGAATACAACCTTTATGACGGTTTCTTACCTGGAATGCGTTTTCACAACAAGACCATTCTGGACAAACCTTTTGTGTTTGACATCAATCCGTCCTTTTCCACCACCACGCAAACGCTCTCTGGAAAAGCCGCAATTTTTGTCAACCAATACAACCGCAACAGCCGTCTTTATAATATCAAATACCTTGTCAATGCTCAGTTCCTGCATTATGCACCCGATGCTTTTTACACAAAATTTAACCCATCGGTAGTGATGCGTTTCCGTCCCGACAATTTGAGAGACAACAGAAAACAAGCCATCATTTTAAGGGAAGTCATTGTTAATAGAGAAAAATCCAAATTTATTGTGGATGAAAACACCGATAACTATGCCGTTTTCAATGCCCGATATTTCAATTCCAAAACGGAAGTTACTGACCATTTCAATTTTACCGCCGACTTTCAAGCCGCCAATTCCTTTGGTAAACTGTCGGGCGAAATTCAATACCGCAAACTATTTGATAATAACAGACAGGTCAACGTGCGGCTTTTTGCCGGAAGCTTTCTCTATCGCAATACAGAATCCGATTACTTCAATTTTGGGCTCGACCGACCAACGGATTATCTCTTCGAATCGGATTATCTTGGTCGCTCTGAAACAACGGGGCTATTCAGTCAGCAATCCATCGTAGCCGACGGTTTCTTCAAGTCCATGCTCAAAACTCGTTCTGCAAACCAATGGATGGCCACTGTCAATGCTAGTTTTAATATCTGGAATTGGGTGGAACTATATGGTGATATTGGATTTGTCAAAAATAAAAATACGGCAGCCGAATTTGTTTACGACAATGGAGTACGTCTAAACTTGGTTACCGATTATTTCGAACTCTACTTTCCTGTCTATTCCAATAACGGTTGGGAAATTTCGCAACCCAATTACAACGAAAAAATAAGGTTCATCGTCACCTTTAACCCGGACACACTAATTAATCTTTTCACCAGAAAATGGTTTTAATTTTAAGATAATACCTTTGTATTTTACACATTTCTTCACGTTATTGCGTTTTTATTGAATATTTATCAAATAATCTACTTTATAGTAGTTTTAAATTATTGATTGTTGAATTATATTTTTAACAAAGAATATAAATAGTTACTTCTTTTTAATTAAATTTGTTACTTCAAGAATCATTTCAACTATGACCGAAACACAAAACAAAACCGATATCACCTTTGAAGATTTCAAAACTGAAGTTTTAAACGATTATAAAATTGCCTCTATTAGTAGAGAATGCAGCCTTCTAGGGCGGCGAGAAGTGTTGACAGGTAAAGCTAAGTTCGGTATTTTTGGAGACGGAAAAGAAGTGCCACAATTGGCTTTGGCCAAAGCCTTCAAAAACGGAGACTTCCGTTCAGGATATTACAGAGACCAAACCTTTATGATGGCTATTGGTGCAATGACCATCCAACAGTTTTTTGCTGGATTGTATGGTCACACTGACCTAGCGCACGATCCAATGAGTGCAGGACGACAAATGGGCGGTCACTTTGCCACTCATTCGTTGGATGAAAACGGAAATTGGAACAACTTAACAGCTCAGAAAAACTCTAGCGCCGACATATCGCCAACGGCTGGGCAAATGCCCCGATTGCTCGGATTGGCACAAGCCTCAAAAATATACAGAAACGTGGCAGGTCTTGAAAACCACACTCAGTTTTCAAACCAAGGAAACGAAGTAGCATGGGGAACCATTGGTAATGCTTCCACTTCCGAAGGACTATTTTTTGAAACTATCAATGCTGCAGGGGTGCTTCAAGTGCCTATGGTGATGAGTGTTTGGGATGACGAATATGGAATCTCCGTACATGCCAAATACCAAACTACCAAAGAAAGCATCTCAGAAATTCTCAAAGGGTTTCAGCGCGACGACAAAAAAGGATACGAAATCATCAAAGTAAAAGGCTGGGATTATCCAGGATTAGTGGCTGCCTATGAAAAAGCAGCTGCCATTGCAAGAGAAGAACACGTTCCTGTCTTGATACACGTTGACGAATTGACCCAGCCACAAGGGCATTCCACTTCAGGTTCTCACGAACGTTACAAGAACGAGGAACGATTAGCTTGGGAAGCAGAATTTGATTGTTTGCCACAAATGAAAAAATGGTTGCTGGAAAATAATTTGGCCAATGCCGAAGAACTAGAAACCATTGAAAGCGATGCCAAAAAAGCCGTTCTCGAAGGAAAAAAAGCTGCTTGGAATGCCTTTGTAACTCCTACAAAAGAAGAACAAACAGAATTGGTTACTTTTCTAAATACGCTTGCAGCAAACAGCGCTAACAAAGTATTTATTGAGAAACACACCAACGATTTGGCTTCCATAAAAGAGCCTATTCGCAAAGAAATACTCACCACTGCGCGCAAAGTTTTGCGACTAATGGCCAATGACACCAACAGAAACCAATTATCCAAATGGATAACGGACTATACCCAAAAAATCCAACCAAAATTCAGTTCCCACCTTTTTTCGCAGTCGGAAAACAACGTGTTGCAAGCCAAAGAAATTGCACCTACCTATGACGCTACTGCCGAAGATGTTGATGCCCGATTGGTCTTGCGCGACAATTTTGACGCCCTTTTTGCCAAGCATCCCGATGTCTTAATTTTTGGAGAGGATGCAGGAAATATTGGAGATGTTAACCAAGGATTGGAAGGCATGCAGGAAAAATATGGAGAATTCCGCGTTGCCGATGCAGGTATTCGTGAAGCTACTATCCTAGGACAAGGAATAGGAATGGCCATGCGTGGTTTACGCCCTATTGCCGAAATCCAATATTTGGATTACCTTTTGTATGCCATACAAATTATGAGTGACGATTTAGCAACATTACAATATAGAACCCACGGTCGCCAAAAAGCACCATTAATCATCAGAACACGTGGTCATCGTTTGGAAGGCATTTGGCACTCGGGTTCTCCGATGGGAATGATCATCAACGCCATACGCGGCATACACGTTTTGGTGCCAAGAAACATGACCCAAGCAGCTGGTTTTTATAACACTTTATTAGAAACAGACGAACCCGCTTTAGTGATAGAATGCCTAAACGGCTATCGATTAAAAGAAAAAATGCCCAACAATCTTGGAGATTTCAAAACCCCGATTGGAGTGATTGAAACCATCAAAACTGGAACCGATATCACTGTTGTATCCTATGGTTCTACGCTACGCATTGTGGAACAAGCCGCCAAAGAATTGCTAGAAGTGGGTATTGACATTGAAATCATTGATGCTCAATCGTTATTGCCTTTTGACTGCAACCATGACGTGGTAAAAAGCATTATGAAGACAAACCGTTTGCTAGTCGTAGACGAAGACGTTCCCGGTGGCGCATCGGCCTATTTGCTACAACAAATACTCGAAACCCAGAACGGCTATGATTATCTTGATAGCAAACCTCAAACTTTAACTGCCAAGGCACACCGCCCATCCTATGGAACGGACGGTGACTATTTCTCAAAACCATCCGCAGAAGATATTTTCGAGAAAGTGTATGCTATCCTTCATGAAGCCAAACCGTCAGAATTTCCAAGCCTGTACTAACTCGCTATTATTACAAACAGCAAGCCAATTTCGAGGAAAAGAGCGCCCCATCATTTAAACAGATTGTTTACATTTGCATCAAATATATTCCACCTATGCAACACATCATCGATCGCTTTATAAGCTACGTAATAATTGATACCGAGTCGGATGCAAACTCCGATACCACGCCAAGCACCAAAAAACAATTCGACTTAGCAAATCTGCTAGTAAAAGAATTAAAAACTATCGGCATGACCGATGTCACCATTGACAAAAGTGGCTATGTGATGGCTACTTTGGAGAGTAATGTTTCCCACAGTGTGCCAACCGTTGGTTTTGTTTCTCATTATGACACCACGCCCGACTTTACCGGAAAAGACGTTAAACCACAAATTATCAATAACTATGACGGTGGCGACATAGTTTTGAATGCTGAACACAACATCGTTTTATCGCCAAGCTATTTTAAAGATTTACTGCAATACAAAGGGCAGACTTTGATTACCACAAACGGATTAACACTTCTTGGTGCCGATGATAAAGCTGGACTAACTGAGATT
>JBILYQ010000059.1:0-9815 GCA_044377655.1 Flavobacterium sp. | reverse complement strand
AATTCTCAAATATAGAGGAATATCCAAAGCATTGTGGTGCGTAATAAACGGGCGAGCCGCTGCTCCACCAGCAATTGATTGTAAAACAGGAGTTTCAACTTCCATGTATCCAGCCGCGTTGAAGAATGTTCTCATTGCGGTGAATAATTTTGTTCTTTTGATGAAAACTTCTTTTACATGAGGATTTACAACCAAATCCACATATCGCATTCTATAGCGCAATTCGGCATCATTAAAAGCATCATGCACTTTTCCATCTTCATCAATTTTTGGTAAAGGCAATGGACGTAAGGTTTTGCTTAAAAAGGTAAAATTATCAACACGAATGCATTGCGCGCCCACTTTGGTGGTAAATAATTCCCCTTCAATACCAATGAAATCTCCTAAATCGGTTAGTTTTTTAAAAACCTGATTGTATTGCGTTTTATCTTCTCCAAGACAAAGCATGTCTCGGTTAACATATATTTGGATTCTACCTTCGCTATCTTGCAATTCGGCAAAACAGGCTTTTCCTTGATCACGAACACTCATCAAACGTCCAGCTAACACTACTTTTTTACCTTCTTCAAAATGTTCCTTCACTTGTTTAGAGGTGTGGTTTACAGGGAATAAATTCGCTGGATAAGGATTGATTCCGAGTTCGCGTAATGTGTTCAGTTTTTCTCTTCTAATGATTTCTTGTTCCGAAAGTTGCATAATTCAATTTTTATAGCCGCAAAGATAACTATTCCTTATAAAGTTTCAAAGCTAGAATGGGTTCAACGTTTTTATTTAGACGTGTAGGGTGCTTTATTGGCAAGGTTGGTGTTTTATACACAATCAAAAACTGTCTATACCTTTTGATATGCCTTTGATCTTTTTAAAGTCGAAATAGTAAACTGAAGAATAATCCGTTGCTCTAAAAGGATTTCCGTTGTACTCTTACTTTTATCGTAAAGAGCATTAAAGTTTGTAACTTTGCGACACTACAATAACAGAAAAATGAACAAAAATATTCAACTCCAAGAGTTAGGTTTGCAGGATTACCATATTGCTTGGGAGTATCAAGAAAAAATTTTCAAGGAAATTGTAGATTTAAAAATCAGTAATAGGAGAGAGGAGCTACATCTTGTTACGCCAAATTATTTTTTTTTTGTTACCCATCCGCATGTTTATACTTTGGGAAAAAGTGGTGCTATGTCCAATTTACTTTTATCGGAAAAACAGTTAGAGGCAAAAGGCGCGTCGTTCTATAAAATTAATCGCGGTGGCGATATTACTTACCATGGACCTGGACAGATTGTAGGATATCCCATTTTGGATCTAGAAAATTTTTTCACGGATATTCACAAGTATTTGCGATTGTTGGAAGAGGCTATAATTTTGACATTATCAGAGTATGGCTTGGCGTGTTCAAGAAGTGAAGGTGAAACGGGAGTTTGGCTAGGAGTTGGAACGCCGTTTGCTAGAAAAATTTGTGCTATGGGAGTTCGGGCTTCTCGTTGGGTAACGATGCATGGCTTTGCTTTAAATGTCAATGTAGACTTGGGCTATTTTGACAATATAATTCCATGTGGCATAAAAGGGAAAGCCGTTACATCTTTGAATGTTGAACTCGGAGTTGCATGGGTCGATGAAAAAGAAGTAAAGGCAAAAATTCTAAATCATTTTTCAGCTCTCTTTGATGCTACATTTCAATCGTCAAATTTCCAAATCTAATTTTAATTGATCTGGCAACAATCTAAATGTCATTCTGTGGTATTTGGTGACGCCATATTTTCTTATGGCTTCACGGTGTTCATTTGTTGGGTATCCTTTATTTTGTTTCCAATTGTACATTGGGAATTCTTCGTGAATGGCATTCATGTATTCGTCTCTGTATGTTTTTGCCAAAACGGATGCTGCTGCAATGCTCATGTATTTGGTGTCGCCTTTGATTATGCAGGTATAAGGAATGTTATTTAATGGTTTGAATCTGTTTCCGTCAATTATGATGTAATTAGGTATAGGAATTAGCTTAACAATACTTTGTTGCATTGCTGTAATAGATGCGTTCAATATGTTTATTTCATCAATAATTGTGGGTTCAAGATGCGTGACGGCATACGATATTGCCATTTCCTCGATGATTGGCTTTAAAATCATTCTTTTTTTTTCTGAAAGTTGTTTTGAATCATTTAACAATTCGTTAATATAGCCTTCAGGCAGTATAACAGCAGCAGCAGTAACGGGTCCGGCTAAACAACCCCTTCCAGCTTCGTCTGTTCCGGCTTCAAAAAAGAATGACGAGTATTTTGGATTTAACATAAAATTAATTTTGATAAAAATACAAAAAATGACGCAACCTTTTGAACTTAATTGCGTCTTGGAGCAGAGTTGTTGGTAATAGTGACTCTATTATGTCTATTTTTTTAACATAAATAAATTTTATTATTGTGTAGTAATATTTGTTTATTTAAGAAATTATTAAGAAGTTTGCGGAATAACTAACTCAAATAAAAATAATATGAGATCGAAGTTCAAATGGATTTTTACGCTATTATTAGCGTTATCAATGCAGTTTTCGTTTGCACAGGAGAAAACTGTAACGGGTGTTGTTTCTGATGCTGCAGGACCGCTTCCTGGTGCTAACGTGGTTGTTAAAGGTTCAACTCGTGGTGCCCAAACAGATGTTGATGGTAAATTTTCCATCAAAGCAAAAGCTGGCGATGTATTGTTGTTTTCTTTTACAGGATACAATGATAGTAAATTAACAGTTGGAGCTGCTAACAGCTACAATGTTGTTTTAAAAGAATCAAGTATCGTACTTGAGGACGTTGTGGTTACTGGAGCATTAGGTATCCAGAAGAGAAAAGAAGCTATTACCTATTCTAGTCAGGTTGTAAAAGCTAAAGAGATTACTCAAGCGGGTAACCCTAGTGCTGTACAGAGTTTGACGGGTAAAGTATCTGGTTTGCAGATTAACACTACCAATAATGGTGTTAACCCAACGTTAAGCATTGTTATTAGAGGAAATAAATCGATTACTTCAAGCAACGAAGCTTTGATTGTAATTGATAACGTAATTTCTACTGCTTCAGTATTGAATGCAATTTCTCCTGAGACTATTGAATCTATGAATACTATTAAAGGATCTCAAGGAGCTGCTTTGTATGGTGTTTTAGGAAATAATGGTGTGATAATCGTTACTACTAAGAAAGGTACTAAATCTGGAAAAGTAGAAGTTGGATTTGTATCAAATTATGAATTCCAAGAAGTTGCTTTTATTCCAGAACGTCAAACCAAATACGGTCAAGGATGGAATGGACAACACGTTTCTTACGAAAATGGTGGTTGGGGAGCTGAAATGGATGGTGTTATGAGACCAGTTGGTTTGTTGCAAGCTGATGGAACTTATGTTATGTCTCCTTATTCTCCAATAAAAGACAATATTAAACAATTCTTCCAAAATGGTTCAACCTTACAAAATACCTTTAATGTAAATTTGGGTGATGCGAATGGTTTTAGTTATTTGTCTGCTAGAAAACAAAGCACTGAATTTGTTGTTCAAGATGATCAATTAGAAAGAACTAACGTTTTGTTTAGAAGCGGAAAAAAATTAGGAAAATGGAATTTAGGTACTACTGTGAATTATATTGATTCTAGAACTAGAACTACCTCTTCTAATTTGTTTACAGATTTGTTGCAAACTGCTACAAATATTCCTGTTGCTCGTTTTTCTTCACCATTTAATCAATACCACTGGACTTCTTATTACAATAGCCCATACTGGTTGAGAGATAATGTTAGAAATCAAACAAGATCATCTACTATTTCGGCTATATTGGATATGAAATATGAATTAAATGATCATATCAATATTACTTACGCGCCAAACATTAGATTGGCTTCTTCAAATTTCAGGTCGCATACCAATGGTTATGTTGATACTTTATTAGTTGGTGGAGGCGATCAGTCTATTGTTTCTGCTTTTGACACCAATAATCAAAGCAGTAGAAGTTTTTATGCTGATTTAATGGTAAATTTTAATTATGATTTGACCGATAAAATAGGGTTTAAAGCGAATGTTGGAAATAACATTACTGAAAATTATAATGATTTTACTTCTGTTGGAGGGAATAATTTAACAATTCCAGGTTTTTACAACATCTCCAATTTAACTGGTGAAGTTAGACGTTCAAATGGATTTTCTAAAAGAAGATCATATTCGTTTTTTGCAAATTTAGATTTTAGCTATGAGGATTATTTGTATTTGAATTTTACTGCTAGATATGATAACTTATCTTATTTGAATCCTGACAACAGATCAATTTTCTATCCTTCAGCAGGTATCTCTTTTATTCCTACTAAGGCAATTGCTAGTTTGAAAGACAATAAGTTTTTAAGTAGTTCAAAAGTATCGTTGAACTTGACTAAAACAGGTAATGCGAATGGAGTTGCTTCTTATGCAATTCAAAATTTATATTCTCAGGCTTCTGGTTTCCCATTTGGTGATTTGAATTCATTTGTTCAAACAACATCGGTTACTAATAATGCTATTAAACCTGAATTTTCTCTACAAAGAGAATTGAATGTTAATTTAGGATTTTTTGAAGATAGAGTTACTTTAGGTAGTTCTATTTATAAATCTGACAATAAAGATTTGATTACTTATGCAAGTACTTCTTATGCTTCAGGTGTAGTTAGCGCTGGTTTGAATGTTGGAGGTACTACTACAACAGGTATGGAGGTTGATTTGGGATTGAGTTCAAAGGAGAGCGCTGCTTTTAAATGGAATTTAAATTTAAGTTATACCACTTACAAAACTGTAGTTGATAAAGTGACTGATGATGCTTCCGAAGTTGCTTTGGCAAGTTTTGCTTCAGTGGGTATTTTTGCAACTGAAGGAGAAGAGTTTCCTTTGATTAAAGGTACTGCTTACGAAAGAGATGGTGACGGAAACGTTATTATTGATGCGGCTACAGGAAATCCTTTGCAAACGGCTGATTTTAAAATATTAGGTAAAGTAACCCCAGATTATATTTTAGGTATTAATGCTGCTATTGAATACAAAGGTGTTAGACTTTCTGGAGTTTTTGATTACAGAACGGGACATAAATTCTGGGCTGGAAATAAAGACTGGTTGTCTTGGTCAGGTCACTTAGTTGAGTCTGCTCAAAACGGAAGAAGAGGTTTTGTATTTCCTAATTCTGTTATAACAACTGGTACGGCTGGAGTATATACTCCAAATACTAGCACTATCACGGGTGGAACAACGTATACGGATTATTTGAATTATTTCTCAAATGAATATAGAGACGTAACTGAAAATTTCGTTTTGGATGCTACTGCTTTTAAATGTAGAGAATTGGCTTTATCATACAGTTTGCCTTCTTCTATGTTATCAAAAACTAGCGTAAAATCGGTAACTTTTGGTGTAAATGCTAGAAATTTATTCATGATTTTGCCTAAATCAAACAGAGGATACCACGATCCAGAGCAATCAAGATCAAGTGGTACAGATCAAGGTTTAGCTGTTACAGGACAATACCCATCAACAAGAACTTTTGGTTTTAATCTTAACGTAACTTTCTAATAAGAAATAAATATGAAAACAATAAAAATAATATTACCTTTTATAGCTTTAATGCTATTTTCATGTAGTGATTTCTTGGATGTTAATGAAACGCCCAACAGTCCTACTGCAGAAACTGTACCACCTAATTTAATTCTTGCTGGAGCACATGCTAATAGTTACAGAACTTTGGCTATTAATATGAATGACTTGGGTAATGTTTGGATGAATAACTGGGGTGCTAATGTAAACTCTTTCACAGGAGGTTATAATGACGAATTCTCTTTGGCTATTAATAATACTTTTAATGCTGGTATTTGGAATGGTATTTACTTAAATACTGCTAACTATACTAACATTATTAACAGTCCTTTTGCAAATTTCGAAAACCATAAGGCGATTGCTAAGATTATGAAATCGTACTACTTTCAATATATTGTTGATTTGTATGGCGATGCTCCTTATTCTGAAGCTCATTTAGGAACGGCTAATTTAACTCCTTCTTATGATGATTCAAAAGCAATCTACCGTGATTTGTACGCCAAATTAGACGAAGCTATTGATGACATTCAAAATGCTCCTTCTACAGCTAGTGTTGTTGGCTCGGAAGATGTTATTATGAATGGAGATATGAATAAATGGGTAAAATTCGCGAATACTGTAAAATTGCGTTTGTTGTTAAGACAGAGCAATTTAGCCGGAGTAGACGCTGAAACTCAAACGTATCTGACTGCTAAATTTGCTGAAATGGTAGCTGATAATTCTCAATTTATAGGTTCTGGTGATAGTGTTACTATCAATCCTGGATATTCTAATGGGAATGATGCTCAACAAAATCCATTTTACTCACGATGGGGTAAAAACTTAGATGGAACTGATAGAACTTCTTTCAACTTCACAAGAGCTTCTTTTCATGTTGCTACTTTCTTGAATGGTCAACAACCGGGCTTTAGCGCAGTTGATGGTAGAAGAGGTAGAATTTATTCTTTAATTGGTGGAGCTGTTGTAGGTGTTAAACAAGGAGATTCTTCTGTTCCTACTGGTACAGCGCCTGCTGCAATGTCTACATTAGGTGCTGGAATTCTTTCTGGTCCTGGTCAAGATGGTTACATCATGACTTCATCGGAGAGTATGTTGTTGCAAGCTGAAGCTATTGCTAGAGGTTACTTGTCTGGTGATGCTAATGCTTTGTTTGAAGGAGCTATCGCTAATTCATACGCTATCCTTGGTGCAGGAAGTTCTACAGCATATGCTACTTCTATTAGCACTGTGCCTGGTTTTGGTTATGCTGCTTCTACAACTTTAGATGATAAAATTAAAGCTATCATGATCCAAAAATGGGTTGCTTTAAATGGTAATAATGCTATTGAGTCTTGGATTGAATATACAAGAACAGGTTACCCTAGAACACCACTAGCGATTACTACTCAATATCCATCTAAGCCTAACAGAATTATGTATCCAAATACAGAGTTAATTGGTAACTCTGCTAACGTGCCAACACAAACTTTGTCTGATGTATTCAGTACTTCAATATTTTGGGATGTTACCGCTCCGATTGTTGAAACTGTAGAAAGTAATGACTAATTAAAAAAATATATATATTATGAAAAAAATCGTTTTATTAGTAGCTATTGCCTTTGCTAGTTTTTCTTGCAACACAGACGATAGTAATTTAGAAGATGCCAATTTAGCCAATACTGATAAAGTTATTGGGTTTGCAAATTCATTTGAAACCGTTGCTTATTTTAGTGACGAAGGTTTAGTTGACAGGTCTTTTCCTGTTGATGTAATCAACCAAGGAGGCGGAACGCCTAATGGTCAAGCTATTACTGTAACCTATGCTGTTGATGCTGAAGCTACTACTGCAGTGGAAGGTCAAGAATATTCTTTTGTTGACAATTCTCGTTCCGTTGTTATTCCAGCTGGAGGTTCCTTTGGTTCATTGGCAATAAAAGTCAACACAGGTTTGTTAAACCCAACTATGAAAACAGAGTTGGTTTTGAAATTGACCGCTGTTGATCAAGATGGTTATGTAATTGCCCTTCAACAAAGTGTATTTAAAGTAATCTTCGTAGGTTGTCAATCAGCATTAGCGGGAGTATACACTGTTGTTGTGACTAGAAATGACGGACTTGTAAGAACGTATCTTAGCGAGACAATAGATTTAGTGTCTGTTAATTACTTCAAAACTAGAACTACTGGAACTTGGGCTGCTGGTGCTATTGCTCCTGATCAAGGGTATAACTTTACAGATATCTGTGGCGATATTACTGTTGCTTCGCAATCTTTAGCTCAGGGTTATTATTCAAATACTGTTAAAGGTTTGACTGCAGATGGAACAGATGGTTTTGTTACAGACAACAATAATTTCCAAGTAAAATATGAAATCTCTTTTGCTGCAGGTAACAGAACTTATACTAACGTTTACACAAGAGACAATTAACTTTAAACCATTACAAAAATGAAAAACATTTTTAATTATAAATTCATGACTGCTGCCTTATCTTTAGGGTTGTTATGTTCATGTAATGATGATGAAGCTACTTACCAAAAAAGCGTTAAGTCAATTGTAACCGCTACTCAAACTAGTTTTACGATTGCTGAAGGCGGGTCTGCGGCTGTAACTTTAAATTTGGACACACCTTTTAAAGAAAAGTGTGATCTTAAATTAGAACTTGTTAGCGGTACGGGAAGTCAAGATGACTTTACTACTGACGGTACAGAAACAGCTGCTGATGATGGTTGGGGTTTAATAGGGTATAAATTAGCTGTTCCAGCGTATGCTTCCACGTATACTTTTAACATCGAAGCTATTTTAGATTTATTGCCAGAAGGTACTGAAACTTTAAAGTTGAAACTTTCTTCAGCAGGAAATGGGAATGCGTTAGTAGATGCTGCCTCTGAGTATATTACTGTTACGATCAACCCAACGGTATCCAATAATTTTTACGCTAAATTTGACTGGTCAGGTAGTTTTAAAAATTACCATGGTACAACTTTTCCAGGCTTATATGTAGGTAATGACGATGACGAACATGAATTGTGTGGTTATGATTTCGATTTAGAAATCTACGATGGAGGTTTTAATTTAGTTGAGTCTAGTTACAGTAGCTGTCCTGAGGAAATTACTCTAGACGCTCTTACTACTCCTGATGGTGATTATATTGTAGTACCAAGTTACTACACTAATGCTATTGGAACTTTAGGATCGGCTGCAGAAATTGCCTTACGTCCAAAATCTGGAGACATCGTTTATCCTGCTTTTTTGACTGTATCTAAACCAGGCGCTTTTGTACATACTGTTGACATGACAGGACAGTTCAAATATTCTTCAGGTGGTGTTGTTGAAAATAATCCTAATGGCTATGTTCCTGCTGTTGTTGTTACAAAAACAGGAAATACTTATGTTGTAACAGATTTCAACTCTCTTGAAGTTCTTGCTCAAGGTAGAATGCAATCATTTATGAATGCTATCAAAAGCCAAAAAGCAAAAAAATAAATTATATAGATTTATTTCAATCAAGACCACCTTTTAGGTGGTCTTTTTTTATGAAATAATTTCATTTTTTTTTACTTGGGTTTGTGTATTTTTGCTTTGAATTAGAACCGTATGAAAAATTTCTTATTATTTATTTGTTTACTAACAGTTGTCTTTTCTTCAGCCCAAGAGGATGAGTTGATTAAGGCTAGTGGTACTAAAGATAAAGTAGCTACCTCAATAGTTACGCCTAAAGCCACTATTGACCAATATAGGATTATCACCATGGAGAGAGACACTACTTATGTTGACACATCACTCACCATAAAAAAAGAATATGACTATAATTATTTAAGAAAAGATATGTTTGGACTCTTGCCTTTTGCAAATGAAGGACAAACCTACACTACTTTAGATTTTGGGTTAAAAAATTTTTCTTCTTTTCCTGAGATTGGATTTACGGGTAAGCATTTTAATTATTTAGAAGTTACAGATGTTAATTATTATTCTGTTGCCACTCCTTTAACTGAGCTTTATTTTAAGACCGTTATGGAGCAAGGGCAATCCTTAGAAACCTTAATTACTTTAAATACCTCTGAAAGATTTAACCTGTCTATTGCATATAAAGGGCTACGTTCCTTGGGTAAATACGTGAACCAATTGTCCAGCAATGGTAATTTTCGATTTACAACCAGTTACAACACCCTAAACAAAAGATATTATTTAAAATTTCATTTCACGGGTCAAGATTTATTAAATGGAGAAAATGGTGGCATTACAACTGTTGATGATTTTGAAAGC
>JBILYQ010000272.1:0-3303 GCA_044377655.1 Flavobacterium sp. | reverse complement strand
GAAAATTTCATCGCCTTTGAAACCATTACCAGAGCACAATATCGTTTTGGATTTCCAGGAACCGCATTGTCTGAAACTGAAATAGCAACAATTGCTCAAACAATCAAGGAATTAAAAACAAAATATTTAGTGCTTAGCGGAAGTTTAAATCAAGGATTGCCTACTGATTTCTATCAACAAATTGCTGAAATAGCAAAAGTATCGGGAGCAAAAGTAATCGTCGATACTTCGGGCGAAGCGTTAAAAAAAGTTTTGGAAACAGGCGTTTATTTAATCAAACCCAACATTGGGGAATTGGCAAAATTAATTGGTGTGGAACGATTGGAACTTAATGAAGTAGAATTGGCAGCCAAAAAATTAATCGAAAAAGGAAGTGCCGAGATTGTTGTAGTTTCACTTGGAGCGGAAGGTGCCGTTTTAGTCACAAAAGACCAAACGGAATTTGTAAAAGCACCAAAGGTAGAAAAGAAAAGCACTGTTGGTGCTGGTGACAGCATGGTTGGTGCCATGGTTTGGGCATTGTCGCAAAACAAACCAATGAAAGAAGTAATTCAATGGGGCGTTTCTTGTGACTCAGCAGCAACAATGAACGAAGGCACGCAACTTTTTAAAGCGGAAGATGCCAAAATGCTGTTTGAAGGATTGCAAGAAAAATAAAAACCCAACAACTTTCGTTATTGGGCTTTTTCTTTCTTCTTGTATCTTTCTTCTAATTTCTTAATCATTCAATTTCAAAACGGCCATAAATGCTTCTTGTGGAATTTCAACATTACCCACTAATCGCATTCTTTTTTTACCTTTTTTCTGTTTTTCCAAAAGTTTTCTTTTTCTGGAAATATCACCACCATAACATTTTGCGGTAACGTCTTTACGGAGTGCTTTTATGGTTTCACGAGAAATCACTTTTACACCAATAGCCGCTTGGACAGGAATATCAAACTGTTGGCGTGGTATTAATTCTTTTAGTTTTTCACACATTTTTTTGCCAATGGAATAGGCATTGTCTACATGCATCAAGGAAGATAAAGCATCTACAATCGTTGCGTTCAATAAGATATCTACTTTAACCAAATTAGAAGTTCGCATCCCGATAGGCGTATAATCGAAGGAAGCATATCCTTTGGAAACGGTCTTCAATCGATCATAAAAATCAAATACAATCTCCGCTAAAGGCATGTCAAATGTCAATTCTACTCGTTCTGTAGTCAAATAGGTTTGATTGGTAATTACCCCTCGTTTTTCAATACACAAACTCATTACATTGCCAACATAATCTGCTTTGGTTATGATAGTTGCTTTTATAAAAGGCTCTTCAACATGGTCTAGGCGAGATGGCTCGGGCAAGTCTGTTGGGTTGTTTACAATTAGAACGGTGTCTGGATTTTTTTTAGTAAACGCATGGTACGAAACGTTAGGAACCGTTGTAATAACCGTCATATTGAACTCGCGTTCCAACCGTTCTTGGATAATTTCCATGTGTAACATTCCTAAGAATCCACAACGAAATCCAAATCCTAATGCTGCAGAACTTTCAGGTAAAAACACTAATGAAGCGTCGTTCAATTGCAGTTTTTCCATGGAGTTTCGCAACTCTTCATAATCTTCGGTATCTACAGGGTAAATCCCCGCGAAAACCATTGGTTTCACATCTTCAAAACCTTTAATTATATTGGTAGTTGGTGTTTTTGCATCCGTCAACGTATCTCCTACTTTTACTTCTTTGGCCTCTTTAATTCCAGAAATTAAATAACCCACATCGCCAGCAGAAATAACTTGTTTAGGAACTTGGTTTAATTTTAAAGTGCCAATTTCATCCGCAAAATATTCATTTCCGGTAGCCATAAATTTAATTTTCTGCCCTTTTTTGATTTGTCCATTTTTAACACGGAAAATAACTTCAATACCACGAAACGGATTGTAATGTGAATCAAAAATCAAGGCTTGCAATGGTTCGTCAACATTTCCTGATGGCGGCGGAATTTTTTCAATTATGGCTGCCAAAATATTTTCGACCCCAAAACCAGTTTTCCCCGAGGCATGAATAATATCTTCTAATTTGCAGCCTAATAAATCAATAATGTCATCACTCACTTCTTCGGGATTTGCACTTGGCAAATCTACTTTATTCAAAACAGGAATAATTTCTAAGTCATTTTCAAGCGCCAAATACAAATTCGAAATCGTTTGTGCCTGAATACTTTGTGCTGCGTCAACAATCAAAAGCGCACCTTCGCAAGCGGCAATCGAACGAGAAACTTCGTATGAAAAGTCAACATGTCCTGGCGTATCAATCAAATTCAGGATATATTCTTGGCCTTTATAGGTGTATTCCATCTGAATGGCGTGACTTTTAATGGTAATGCCACGTTCGCGCTCCAAGTCCATATTGTCTAGCAATTGCGCTTTTTCTTCACGAGCAGTAACAGTTTGCGTTGCGCCAAGAAGTCGGTCGGCAAGCGTGCTTTTTCCGTGATCAATATGTGCAATAATGCAAAAATTTCTAATGTGTTTCATTTTCTTTTCCAATCAATGTTTTTTGGCAAATGCTTTCGCATTTAATCTGCAAATATAACTCAAAGTTTTCATTTAAATCTTTGATTACTTTAACCGAAACGCAAAACCAATAAAAAATTTGTAATTTTGCACAAATAGTAAACCCCATGCCCAAAATTGGCAACATAGAATTACCCGATTTTCCTTTATTACTTGCGCCAATGGAAGATGTAAGCGATCCACCATTTCGTAGATTGTGCAAAATGCATGGCGCCGATTTGATGTATTCGGAATTTATTTCTTCAGAAGGATTAATTCGGGATGCCATCAAAAGCAAAATGAAACTCGATATTTTTGATTATGAACGACCTGTCGGGATTCAGATTTTTGGTGGCGATGAAGAAGCAATGGCTATGTCGGCAAAAATTGTGGATGCCGTTCGTCCAGATTTGGTGGATATTAATTTTGGGTGTCCTGTGAAAAAAGTAGTTTGCAAAGGCGCTGGCGCAGGTGTTTTGAAAGATGTAGATTTGATGGTGCGATTGACAAAAGCGGTTATCCGAAGTACCAATCTTCCGGTAACAGTGAAAACTCGTTTAGGATGGGATGAAAATTCCATTAATATTGATGAAGTTGCCGAGCGTTTGCAAGATATCGGTGTGCAAGCTTTGACGGTTCATGCCAGAACGCGAGCTCAGATGTATAAAGGTCATTCCGACTGGTCGCATGTGGAACGAGTGAAAAACAATCCACGAATTACAATGCCAATTTTTGGAAATGGCGATATTGATTCGCCCGAAAAAGCATTGG
>JBILYQ010000271.1:0-3307 GCA_044377655.1 Flavobacterium sp. | reverse complement strand
AATTATTAAAAACAACAAGAACATCATCGCCACAGGCTATCAAAATGATGTTCGTCCCTATTTTTCCCTAGCCAATGCCTTGGTTTTTCCGAGTTATCGTGAAGGGTTTCCCAATGTTGTGTTGCAAGCGGGTGCCATGGGATTGCCGTCTATTGTTACCAATATCAATGGCTGCAATGAAATTATTGAAGACCAAGTCAATGGATTAATTATTCCGGTAAAAGACACTTTAGCGCTAGAAACGGCCATGAAGCGTTTAATGGAGGATACGTCGGGATATAGGAAGATGCAACAAAATGCCCGACCTTTAATTGTATCCCGCTATGAACAACAGGTGGTTTGGGAGGCTATTTTGGCTGAGTACAAAAGGATAGAGAACAAATCCAAAGGATAATAAAGGGAGTCAAAAAAAACAACCCCGCCAATAAAATCGGCAGGGCTGTTGGTTTAAATGAAAGAAAAATTAAACGGAATATGCTAATGTACCACTGAATTGTGCAACAACTTTGTGGAACCCTGCTTTCACTTTTAAAAAATAATTAAGTATTTTTACAAAAAATATTTGAATGTACAAGGCCCTAGTTAAACCTACTTTTGATTTCCTTGCCGCTACAATGGGGTTGGTAGTGCTTTCCCCCTTATTTGTCGTTATCACCGTGGTCTTGTATTTTTCCAACCAAGGCAAACCTTTCTTTACGCAACCCCGTCCCGGAAAAAATACAAAAATCTTTAAAATCATCAAGTTCAAAACCATGAACGATAAGAAAGATGCTAACGGGTATTTACTTCCTGATAGTCAAAGGCTTACTTCAATGGGTAGTTTCGTTAGAAAGACATCGCTAGACGAAATACCTCAATTGATTAACGTGCTTACAGGCGACATGAGTTTGATTGGACCCAGACCCTTGCTAACCCATTATCTACATTTGTATTCCGATTTTCAAAATCGACGCCATGAAGTGAAACCAGGCATCACGGGCTGGGCACAAGTAAATGGACGAAATGCTATCTCTTGGGATAAAAAATTTGAATATGATGTTTGGTATGTTGATAATATTTCCTTTATTTTGGATTGTAAAATATTGTTCAAGACAGTCCTAAAAGTACTTAAAAGTGAAGGAATAAATGCCGCAAATGCCGCAACAATTGAACCTTTCGATGGAAAATAAATTATTCTTATACGGCGCAAGTGGCCATTGTAAAGTCATTATAGACATAGTGCAATCTAATGGTGCCCATATTGAAGCAATTGTGGATGATTTTCCAAAAACGGACTTTCTCCTCGGTATTCCAGTGATTATGTCAGAGGAGTTGATAGGATCAGGCTCGTTTATCATCGCCATTGGAAACAATAAAACTAGAAAAAAAATTGCTGATTGCAATACCGGCGTTTTTGAAAATGCTTTTCATGCCACAGCAATCCTTTCTCCCTTTTCAACAATTGGCAAAGGAACAGTAATTATGGCTGGAGTAGTGGTCAATCCAAACGCAATCATTGGTCACCACTGTATCCTAAACACAGGGGCAATTATTGAACACGATGCAACAATAGCCGATTTTGTGCATATCTCGCCAGGTGTTGCTTTGGCAGGAAATGTTACTATTGGTGAAGGTAGCCATGTAGGGATTGGCGCAACGGTTATCCAAGGGATAACAATTGGAAAATGGGTAACAATCGGTGCGGGAACAGTAATCATAAAAGACATACCGGATTATGCCGTTGTAGTGGGTAATCCTGGAAAAATAATAAAATATAACAACGAAAATGAGTAATACCAAAATTTGGCTTTCTTCGCCTCACATGGGCGGCAATGAGCAGCACTTTGTTCAAGAAGCCTTTGACACCAATTGGGTGGCACCCTTGGGACCTAATGTAACAGGATTTGAAGAGGATTTAGAACAGTATATGAAGAATAGTAGTCATGTTGCTGCTTTAAGTTCAGGAACTGCTGCCATTCATTTGGGATTAATTTTATTGGGCGTAAAAGCCGGTGATGAAGTGATTTGTCAAAGCTTTACCTTTTCAGCCTCTGCCAACCCCATTTTATACCAAGGTGCTGTGCCTGTTTTTATTGACAGCGAATCGGATACGTGGAATCTATGTCCTTTCGCTTTAGAAGAAGCCATTAAAGACAGAATTGCCCATGGCAGTAAACCCAAAGCCATTATTGCAGTACATTTATATGGTATGCCATACAAAGCAGACGAAATAAAAGCAGTAGCCGACAACTATCAAATACCAGTGCTAGAAGACAGTGCGGAAGCCTTAGGAAGTACCTACAAAGGACAAAAATGTGGCACTTTTGGAACCATAGGTATTTTATCATTCAATGGAAATAAAATAATTACCACTTCAGGTGGTGGTGCTTTGGTAGCAAACGATAAGGCAATTAAAGAAAAAGCCATTTTTTTAGCCACGCAAGCCAGAGACAATGCACCCCATTACCAGCATTCTGAAATTGGATATAATTACAGATTGAGTAATATATCAGCAGGAATTGGCCGAGGTCAAATGCAAGTTTTAGACTCGCATATCGCAAAAAGAAGAGCCATGCACGATTTTTATGTAGCTTTATTTGCCGATATTGAGGGTGTAACGGTTTTCAGCGAACCGACTACGGATTATTTTGCTAACCATTGGCTAACGGCCATAACAGTGGTTCCCGATACCACTACTGGAATTACTAGAGAAACACTCCGACTTGCCTTGGAAAGCGAGAATATCGAAAGCCGTCCGCTTTGGAAACCCATGCATATGCAACCTATTTTCTCTAAATACCGCTATTTTGGAAAAAATGTAGCAGAACAGCTTTTTGAAAATGGTCTTTGTTTGCCCTCAGGTTCCAACTTAACCGAAAACGACAGGATTAGAATTAAAGCTGCCATTCATCGAGTTTTTAAATAAAAAACATTTTTTTGAAAATATTTTGTTAATTTTAACATCTTATTAAATACAATTGCCCAGAAAATGATAGGTTTCTTTGTAGAAAAATTGCGTAAAATACTCTCCAGCAAACGGTTTGACAGTTTTGGTTACCTGCCTCGGTGGATTGTTTTTGCCATTGATTTGGGCATTGTACTCTTTGCTAGCCTTGTGACCTATTTCATTTTAATAGTTTTAAATGTGGACCTGCCAACGTCCCACCATCCTTTTGCTCAGCTTTTCCTTATACTTATAATCAACGCCCTGTTTTTTTATAGTTATAAGACCTATTCGGGTATTATTAGGCATTCTACTTTTATAGATGGAGTGAAATTACTGACCGCGACCTCTTCAGCTTTCTTGGTGCTTGCAGTGTTTAATTAT
>JBILYQ010000057.1:0-9850 GCA_044377655.1 Flavobacterium sp. | reverse complement strand
TTTATGATCAGGAACGGGTTGTTGCCAATGAAGTTTCTGGCAATCTGTACAAAGTTAATCGTTCCATAAAAAAATTCATGCCTTTTGACGGATTGAATACTTCTGGAAGTATCACTCGCGGCGTTACCATTGGCAACAATCAAAATGCCTCGGTAAGTTCAAATTTAGATTTGCAAATTACCGGAAAAATTTCAGACAAAGTAAGTCTTCGTGCCTCAATTCAAGACAGCAATATTCCGCTTCAAGACGGTGGATATTCGCAAAAACTCGATGAGTTTGACCAAATTTTCATTGAACTATTCACAGATAAATGGGCCATTCGCGCGGGCGATTTGTTTCTGGAAAACAGAAATTCCCGGTTTTTAAATTTCAACAAGAAAGTTCAAGGGCTTTCCACTCGTTTTGGATTTGGTTCACCCGAAAACAAAACAGAAATTTTTGCCTCGGCAGCCTTAGTTCGTGGGCAATATGCTAGAAGTTCCTTTACTGGACAAGAAGGAAATCAAGGACCTTATAAACTGAAAGGGAACAACGGCGAATTGTATGTTTTGGTCATTTCTGGTTCCGAGAAAGTGTATGTCAACGGAATTTTATTGAAACGCGGAGAAAATAATGATTATATGATTGATTATAATGCTGGGGAAATTATTTTTACCTCGCTTTTTCCAATCACTTCCGAGCTTAGAATTACAGTGGAGTATCAATATTCAGACAGAAGTTATACCCGATTTGTGACCTATGTAGGAGCAAATCACGATGCTGAAAAATGGAGTGTTGGTGGATTTTTGTATTCCGAAAACGATGTCAAAAACCAACCTTTGCAACAAAATTTGTCTTCGGAACAAGTTGAAATATTAAAAAATGCCGGCGATAATGTCAATTTAATGAATGCGCCATCAGCTTATTTAGATTCCTATTCTGAAAACAAAATTTTATACAAAAAAGTTATTTTTGGCGGTTTTGAGGCTTTTGAATATTCTAACAATCCCGATGACGAATTGTATAATGTGAAGTTCACCTTGGTTGGAAATAATCTCGGAAATTATGTTTTGACAAATGCATCTGCTATTGGAAAAATTTATCAATATGAGCCACCAATTAATGGGGTTCTACAGGGTAATTACGAACCTGTAACCCGATTGATTGCGCCAACAAAAATCCAAATTGCTACAGTTTTAGGAAAGTATACTCCAAGTAACAAAACAGCTTTTGATTTCGAATTTGGCATAAGCAACAACGATCAAAACCTGTTTTCGGCAATTGATGATGATGAAAATAAAGGCATTGCTGGAAAATTGAATTTCAAGCAACGATTATTTTCCAAAAAATGGGAAATAGATGCTTTTGGAAATTATCAATTTGTGCAGCAAGATTTCAGAACCATCGAAAGGTTATTCAATATTGAATTCAACCGTGATTGGAATTTAACCGCTTTTGAAGGCAATCAAAGTTTGCTGGTTTCAGGTCTGGATTTCAATTTGCCCGAAAAAGGAAAATTGTCCTATCAATTTGAAAAATTAGATTTTTCCAAAAGCTTTTCTGGAAATCGGCATGTGATAAACGGGCTTTTTAAACTAAAAAACTGGAACATCCAGCAGAATAGCAGCGTTTTAAAAAGTGATGGCGATTATGCCAATTCCACCTTTATTAGAAATCAATCCCAAGTTAAATATCATTTCAAGAAAAATTGGATTGGAAGCAGTTTGCGTTTTGAAAACAACAAGGAAAAATTGTCCGCAACGCAGCAATTGTCTCTTCTTAGCCAAAGATTTATAGAATATGGCGCCTTTGTTGGTCGCGGAGACAGCACTAAAGTTTTTGTGGAATTGGGTTTTTTGCAACGGACTAACGATAGTTTGCAAGCCGGTTTTTTAAAAAGAACCAACACATCACAGTCCTATTATTTGAAATCAAAATTGTTGCAAACAAATAAAAGCGATTTGTCATTATATATAAATTATCGCAATTTGAAATTTGAAGATACCTCTATCGGCATCGAACCTTCTTTGAATTCAAGATTAGTATATAATGATCAATATTTTGGGCAATTAATGCAAGTCACCACGGCCTACGAAACTACTTCTGGAACCATTCCGCAACAGGAATTTACCTATTTGGAGGTTGAACCTGGACAAGGTGTTTACATTTGGATTGATTATAATGGCAACGGAATTCAGGAATTGCAGGAGTTTGAAATTGCTCCTTTTCCAGACCAAGCCACCTACGTTAGAGTGTTTTTGCCTAATCAAGTTTTTGTAAAAACGCACCAGAATAAAATTTCGCAATCGTTGACTTTTAATCCCATTCAATGGCGAAATGCAACTGGTTTCAGAAAAATAGTCTCTTATTTTTATAATCAAACGTCCTATTTAACAGAAAGAAAAATAGCTCGAAATGGGGCTAATTTTGATTTAAGTCCTTTCTCTACATCGGAAGAAAATTTATTAGGATTGAACGCTAGTTTTAGAAACAGTTGGTTTTATAATCGTGGAAAACAAACCCATTCTGTAACACACACTTTTATTAACAACAGATTAAAAAGCCTACTTTCTGTAGGTTCTCAAGAAAGCAAAAACAGTTCGCATCAATTGCAATATGTGCATTTGTATCAAAAAAGTTGGCTGTTTACGTTATCCTCTAAAACAGTGAAAACAATCTTGCTTTCTCAGAATTACGCAAGTAAAAATTTTGAGGTAGTTGCCAACCAAATCAATCCCAAAATTTCGTATTTGTTCAATAAAAATGCTAGTTGGGACATTTTCTATGAATACCAAACCAAGGAAAATCGAATTGGAGATTTGGAACAATTGCTCCAAAACCGTTTTGGAACTTCGTTTTCCTTTGCCAGCGAAAAGAAATTTACCATGAACGGAGAGTTTTCATTGTATCAAAATAAATTTGAAGGCAATACGACTTCTCCCGTTGCATTTCAAATGCTGGAAGGATTGCAGGCTGGACAAAACATGACTTGGCGATTGCTCTTGCAAAAAAACCTAACGGAGTTTTTGGATATAAATATCAATTATCAAGGGCGAAAAAGTGAAATGAGTCAAACCATTCACACAGGCAACGTGCAGTTGAGAGCTTATTTTTAATTTGGTCTGCTTTTTGTATTGTTTTTTTTGGAGAAATTAATGAATTTAGAAATGTTAAAATTTTGAGATTATAACTTATAAGAAAAGTCGCTTCTCCCTTGTTTTTAGGCGTTTTAAAAAAAATATTTTTTTTAAAATATTGTTTATCAGGAGTTTGATGATTTTAGTAAAAAACTGAACATTACCTCAATTTGTTAAAAACTAAACCCGATTGTGGATAAGTTTGGCTTTTAATAACCGCAAGAATTCACAATCTTTGTAACATACAGAATGCAATAAATAGCCAAAATACAAAAATAAAAAACACACAACCATATGTCAGTAATAGAGCCAATTTTACAAGAAAACAAAAACCGATTTGTTATTTTTCCAATAAAACATCATGATATTTGGGAATGGTATAAAAAGATGGAGGCAAGTTTTTGGACTGCAGAAGAAATAGATTTGTCGCAAGACTTGAACGATTGGAATAATAAGCTGAGTGAGGATGAAAGGTATTTTGTCAAACATATTTTGGCCTTTTTTGCTGCTTCGGATGGAATTGTAAATGAAAATTTGGCCGAGAATTTTGTTAATGAGGTGCAATATGCAGAAGCAAAATTTTTCTACGGATTTCAAATTATGATGGAAAATATCCACAGCGAGACCTACTCGCTTTTGATAGATACCTATGTAAAAGATGAGGTAGAGAAAGATAAGCTTTTTAATGCTTTAGAAGTTTTTCCAGCAATTAAGAAAAAAGCCGATTGGGCTTTGAAATGGATAGATTCTGACTCATTTGCCGAAAGATTGATAGCTTTTGCAGCCGTGGAAGGGATTTTCTTTTCGGGTGCTTTTTGTTCCATATATTGGTTGAAAAAAAGAGGATTAATGCCAGGTTTGACATTTTCTAATGAATTAATCTCACGCGATGAAGGCGTTCATTGTGACTTTGCGGTGCATTTGCACAACCATCATTTGGTGAATAAAGTGTCAAAAGACAGAATCAGAACCATTATTGTTGATGCATTAAATATTGAAAGAGAATTTATTACCGAGTCGCTTCCAGTAAGTTTGATTGGAATGAATGCAGTATTGATGACACAGTATTTAGAATTTGTAGCCGATAGATTGTTGGTAGAATTGGGTTGCGAAAGAGAATACAACACAACAAATCCTTTCGATTTTATGGACATGATATCCTTGCAAGGAAAAACTAATTTCTTTGAGAAGAAAGTAGCCGAATATCAAAAATCGGGGGTGATGAATACTGATAGTGAGGCACAGAAAATTACCTTTGACGCTGATTTTTAATCATGAATTTATTTAAGTTTTTTTAAAAAAAATAGCCCAGATTGAAGTGAAAATCCTTTTATTTTTTTTAAAATAAAAGATTGCAACATAAAGCTGGAATTAGCTCCAAAATAAAACAATAAGATTGCGCAGGAAGATGCTGAAATAAATTTAGCACAAACAAATAACCCAGAAGTAGCGAAGGGATTTTCTATTTCTATAAAACAAACAAACTATGTACGTAATAAAAAGAGATGGTCACAAAGAACCAGTAATGTTCGACAAAATCACAGAGAGAATTAAAAAACTTTGTTATGGATTGAATGATTTGGTTGATGCAGTTAAAGTGGCAATGCGAGTTATTGAAGGACTTTATGATGGGGTTTCGACTTCGGAATTGGATAATTTAGCAGCAGAAACAGCGGCTTCAATGACCATTTCGCATCCAGATTACGCACAATTGGCGGCGAGAATTGCAATTTCTAATCTGCATTCCAACACCAAAAAATCCTTCTCAGAAACGATGAACGAAATGTATCATTACGTGAATCCACGCAATGGACAAAATGCTCCTTTGCTTTCGGAAGAAGTGCATAAAGTGATAATGGAAAATGCTGAATTCTTGAATTCACATGTCATCTATACACGAGATTTTAACTATGATTATTTCGGTTTCAAAACTTTGGAACGTTCTTATTTGCTCAAAATTAACGGAAAAATTGTGGAACGCCCACAGCATATGTTGATGCGTGTTTCTGTTGGAATTCACTTGGATGATTTAAAGTCTGTCATTGAAACTTACGACTTAATGTCCAAAAAATTCTTCACACACGCTACGCCAACATTGTTTAATGCAGGAACTCCAAAACCTCAAATGTCTTCTTGTTTCCTTTTGGCAATGCAAGACGACAGCATCGACGGCATTTATGATACGTTAAAGCAAACGGCGAAAATTTCGCAATCTGCAGGTGGAATTGGACTTTCAATTCACAATGTTCGTGCTACAGGAAGTTACATTCGTGGTACCAATGGAACGTCAAACGGAATTGTTCCGATGTTGCGAGTTTTCAATGATACCGCCAGATACGTAGATCAAGGCGGCGGAAAACGAAAAGGTAGTTTTGCTATTTATATTGAAACTTGGCACGCGGATATTTTCGATTTCTTGGATTTGAAAAAGAATACTGGAAAAGAAGAAATGCGCGCCAGAGATTTGTTTTTTGCAATGTGGACTTCTGATTTGTTTATGAAACGCGTACAAGAAGACGGACTTTGGACATTGATGTGTCCTAACGAATGTCCTGGATTGTATAATGTTTATGGCGAAGAATTCGAAGCCTTATATATTTCGTATGAAGCGGCAGGAAAAGGTAGAAAAACCATCAAAGCACACGAATTATGGGAGAAAATCTTAGAATCGCAAATCGAAACTGGAACGCCATATATGTTGTACAAAGATGCAGCCAATAGAAAATCGAACCAGAAAAATTTAGGAACTATTCGTTCGTCGAATTTGTGTACCGAAATTATGGAATTCACATCGAAAGACGAAATTGCAGTTTGTAATTTGGCTTCCCTTTCGTTACCAATGTTTGTTGAAAACGGAAAATTCAATCACGATTTGTTGTTTACCGTTACCAAACGTGTAACTAGAAACTTGAATAAAGTAATCGACAGAAATTATTATCCTGTAATTGAAGGCGAAAATTCAAACAAGCGCCACCGTCCAATTGGGTTGGGAGTGCAAGGATTGGCAGATGCTTTTATCATGTTGCGTTTGCCATTTACAAGTGATGAAGCTAAAAAATTAAACCAAGAAATTTTCGAAACATTATATTTTGCTGCCGTAACTGCATCGATGGAATTAGCAATCGAAGAAGGGCCGTATTCAAGTTATGTAGGTTCGCCAATTTCGCAAGGAGAATTTCAGCACAACCTTTGGGGAATGAAAGATGAAGAACTTTCAGGCCGATGGGATTGGACAGCATTGCGTAAAGAAGTTTTGAAAAATGGGGTAAGAAACTCGCTTTTGGTAGCGCCAATGCCAACTGCTTCAACGTCGCAAATATTAGGAAACAATGAAGCTTTTGAGCCGTATACTTCCAATATTTATACACGACGCGTACTTTCGGGCGAATTCATTGTAGTGAACAAACATTTGCTAGAAGATTTAGTAAAATTAGGACTTTGGACAGAAGACTTAAAACAAGAATTAATGCGTGAAAACGGATCGGTTCAAAACCTAAATATCCCAGAGGATTTAAAGGAATTGTACAAAACCGTTTGGGAAATGTCTATGAAAGACATCATCGATATGTCACGCCACAGAGGGTATTTTGTAGATCAATCGCAATCGTTGAACTTGTTCATGCAAAACGCCAATTATTCAAAATTAACGTCCATGCACTTCTACGCTTGGCAATCAGGATTGAAAACGGGAATGTATTATTTGAGAACGAAAGCCGCTGTTGACGCCATTAAATTTACATTAAATAACGATAAAAAAGCAGAACCGATTGAAGTTGAAGAGCAACAAGCTGAACAACAATTACAGCCCATTGCCGTTTTAGACCAATCTGCAGAAATGAGCGCTGAAGAATACCGCGCAATGGTTGAACTAGCTAGGAATTCTGGTCCGGACGAATGTGAAATGTGTGGTTCTTAATTATAAAAAGCAGTAATACTGTTTTAAACAGCCATCATTGATGGCTGTTTTTTTTTGGATAAGCCAAGCTTTTCACAACTTATTTTTAGACTTTAAAATCTGTAATCGTAAAATAATTCATTATATTTGGAATAGTTATCACTATTGAAAACAGCTTTTGTTTAATTTGAACTATTCGAAAAATGGAAAGTAATAAAAGTACAATCACAAATGATTTATTAGCATCAAAAGGACAACGGTTGTTGAATTTCATTATCGATGCAATAATTGTTTATATTATTATTGTAGCAATTGGTGTCACGGTCAATTTGGTTGGTGAGATAACAAAAACGCCCGCTTTGACGGATTGGGTTGGTTCGATGAATAATAATTTGATGTATTTACTATTTATACTCATCACTATTTTATATTTTGCCTTAACAGAAATCTACTTTTCTAGAACATTTGCTAAATATTTTACTAAAACAATGGTTGTAAATGTTCATGGCGCCAAGCCTTCCGTTAATGCTATTATCAAAAGAACTCTTTGTAGATTTATACCTTTTGAGCCCTTTACTTTTTTAGGCTTAAATTCTAGAGGATGGCACGATTCGTTTTCTAAAACGTATGTAGTTAAAAAACACTTGCTTCTTGAAAGACGACCTTAAGATTAATTTTTGTCGAATTTTAGGAAATAGGTTTTCAAAAAGTACCGAGCAGTTTTCGGTATGAATGGTTTTTTTTAGTTTGCGTACTTCCTTTTTCTTTATATTCGCAAGGTCTAATTTTCTTAAACAACATCATGAACTGGGAACAACTTTTATCTTTAAAACGTCAAGGCGACACAAGCAAAAGACTACGAAAAGAACAAGACGATACGCGTTTGGGTTTTGAAGTGGATTATGACCGTATAATCTTTTCGGCAGCTTTCCGAAGTTTGCAGGACAAAACACAAGTCATCCCGCTTTCCAAAACGGATTTTGTACATACAAGGTTGACACATAGCTTAGAAGTTTCGGTTGTTGGTCGTTCTATCGGAAGATTGGTTGGAAAAAAAATCATAGAGAAATATCCTTATCTACAAGAAATCCATGGTTTTCACATGAATGATTTTGGAGCTATTGTTGCTGCTGCCTCTTTGGCGCATGACATTGGAAATCCGCCTTTTGGCCATTCAGGAGAAAAAGCTATTGGGGAATATTTTTCTATAGGGAAAGGACAAAAATTTAAAGACCAACTTACAGATAAACAATGGCAGGATTTAATTGATTTTGAAGGCAATGCCAATGGTTTTTCAGTATTAACAAGTTCACGTCCGGGAATTGAAGGTGGATTGCGACTTTCCTATGCAACGCTTGGCGCTTTTATGAAATATCCAAAAGAAAGTTTGCCTAAAAAACCCACACAAAACATAGCCGATAAAAAATATGGCTTCTTTCAAACAGATAAAGTTTTTTTCAAAGAAGTGGCAGAAGAATTGGGAATGATTCCCAATAAATCGGGAAATGATATTGGTTTTGAACGGCATCCATTAGCTTATTTGGTGGAAGCTGCAGATGACATTTGCTATACGATTATTGACTTTGAAGATGGAATAAATTTAGGATTGGTTTCCGAAGATTTCGCCCTAGAATATTTGATAAAATTGGTAAAAGACACAATAGATACAACCAAATACAATTCTTTGACCACAAAAGAAGACAGAATAAGTTACTTGAGAGCTTTGGCGATAGGCAATTTGATTAATGATGCCGTTAGCGTTTTTATTGAAAACGAGGAAGCTATTTTACAGGGGAAATTTCCTTTTGCTTTGACTGACAGAAGCAAGTATAAGGCACAAATTGACGATATTATTAAATTAAGTGTAAAAAAAATATACCAAAGCCGTGAAGTGATCGAAAAAGAACTCTCTGGTTATCAAATCATCAACAACCTTTTGGATAAATTCATAACCGCTTACAACAACAAATACGAAAATAAAACCACAAATTATGATGTTTTGTTGCTTACCATTCTACCCGAAAAGCACCATTTAGAAAAAGAAACATTATATGAAAGGTTGCTTCATATTTGTCATTTTGTTTCCATGCTTACGGATGGCAATGCATTGATTTATAATAAAATTATAGCTTCAAACAATAGTTAAAATTTTATTTTTTTAATGTAAAAATTGGGATTACTTTAAAAATAAAGTATGTTTGTAGAACAAATTTTTACAAAACCAACCCGATTTTATGAAAAAAATTACGCTTATAACAATTTTGCTAATTGCATTTTCAGGATTTTCTCAAACAAATAAAGAAAAAATTCAATCCTATCTGAATGCAAAACACTCGGAATTATCTTTGACTTCACAGGATGTTTCGGACTTTATTATTGATGGAGAAACAAGTTCTGAAAGCACAAAAATCAATAATTATTTTATCAAACAACGTTATCAAGGAATTGAGATATACAACGCAATATCTAATGTTTGGATAAAAAATGATGAAATTATAAATGTAAGTGATAGCTTTGTTAAAAATATAAGTCAAAAAGTAAATACAACTACGCCTTCACTTTCGGTATTACAAGCTTTAACTTCTGCGCTGAATAAGTTAGAAATCCAAAATTTTGGCAATTATCAAATAATCGAAACTCTTGATTCAAGAAATTTCAAAATTTCTAACGAAACACTTGAAGACCCAATAAGTGCTGAATTAGTTTTTCAATTAACACAAGAAAACACACTTAGATTAGCTTGGGATTTTACTATCGATACCCCAAATCACAACCATATGTGGAGTGTTCGAATAGATGCAATCAACGGAGCCATTTTGGAGAAACATGATATGGTTAT
>JBILYQ010000270.1:0-3325 GCA_044377655.1 Flavobacterium sp. | reverse complement strand
ACAATTAGGATTGTCAAATCCAATTGCAATTCGCTATCCGAGAGGAAGAGGGAAAATTGTGAATTGGCGTCAATCCTTCGAAAAAATTGAAATTGGGAAGGCGCATTTATTGAAAGAAGGAACGCGAATTGCGGTTTTATCTACTGGTTTCATTGGCAACAATGTAAATTTGGCTTTCGCCGAAATTGTAAATCCTGAGGGATTTGCACATTATGATTTTGGATTTGTAAAACCTTTGGACGAAATACTATTGCATGAAATTTTCAAAACATTTGAGACAATTATAACCCTTGAAGATGGGGTAATAAAAGGTGGATTTGGAAGTGCCGTAGTTGAGTTTGCTGCTAATTATGATTATACCGCAAAAATAAGAACACTAGGCGTACCCGATATCTTTATCGAACATGGAACGGTTGCCGAATTGCAACAAATTTGCAAAATTGACGTTAAAAGTTTAGAAATCCTTTTTTCACAGATTTGAAAAAACGATTTTTGCACCACCTAACTAATTATTGCACTAATGAAACTATTAACCCGCATCTTTGGGCCATTCTTGTTATTAAGTTTCCAAGCCATTTTTTCCCAAAATACAGATGGTATTCCAAATATAAAACCCGATACAATTTCCCATTGGGAAAAGAAAAACATTGTTGGTTTTGATTTGAGCGAAATTGCTTTTATGAATTGGAGTGCCGGTGGCAACAGCTCCATTTCTGGCTTATTAAAAGGTAATTTTACTCGTAAATATGCTTATCAAAATATCAAATGGCACAATGAACTTATCATTCGCTATGGCGTGAACAAGCAAGATGGTATTGAACTTCGCAAAACAGATGATGCATTTCAGTTCAACTCTACATTTGGCTATAGAAAAAATACGATTACAAACTGGTATCATTCGGCGAAATTTAATTTCAATACCCAATTTACCAATGGTTACAACTATCCGAACACCGATTTGGCCATTTCAAAACCTTTTGCGCCTGCCTATATTTTTCTTGGTGGTGGTGCAGAATATGCCAATAAAGCAAAAAAAATTAATGTTTACATTTCTCCTTTAACATTTAAAACCACTTTGGTTTTGGATCAAAGATTGGCAAATCAAGGTGCGTTTGGGGTTACAAAAGCAGTTTATGACATTGATGGCAATTTGATTACTGAAGGAGAAAAAACGAGAACGGAGATGGGATTATTACTTACCGGAGCTCACAAAAAAGAAGTGTATAAAAATATTTTTTTAGAGAATAAGTTAAGTTTGTATTCTGATTACATCAATAAATTTGGCAATATCGATGTGGATTGGCAAATGCAATTGGATCTAGTCGTTAACGAGTATGTTAAAGCAAACATTGGCACTCATATTGTCTATGATGATGATATAAGGCGAAAGAAGAAGTAAACGGTGAACAAGTAACTGTGGGTCCAAAAATACAGTTAAAACAGTTGCTTGGGATTGGGTTGGTTTACGATTTCTAAAAAAAAACGTCCCGATAATATCGGGACGTTTTTTTAGAAATTATTTCAAGATGATTTTTTCAGTGAAATTGAAATCATCAGCACTTACTTTTAAAATGTACATTCCTGACTGGAAATTTGTTACATCTATTGCTTTTTCCACATTGAAATTATTATCAATTGCTTCATATACAATTCTACCGTTGATATCAACAATTTGAAGATTGGCTATGCCAACATAATTATTAATTCTAATATTAATCATCCCGTTTGTTGGGTTTGGATATACTCTGAATAAATCTTCATTTTCAAAATAATTCACACCTAGTGTAGTAGTAGTACAATTTGGCCCTGGTGCAAAAGCAGTAAAGTTTTCAACTTGGTCATTGCAATTTTGATTGCTTCCGGCAGATGCATTTGCTCCTACGCCTCTATTTCTAAATACTTCTGCAATCATACAATAGTCTTGACCTCCAGTCGTTGCTTGATCGGCAGCAAAAAGAGCATTTCGTGCAGAAACTACTGTTGGGCTACAAGGTTGTAATTTCAAACCATCAAGCACCAATCTCATAACTTTATTATTCCCTCCAGTTCCAGTAAAAATATTTGGATCAAAACCATATTTGGCTACATAAGCCCATGTCAAATCCCATAATGTTGTAGCCCAAAAATCGCCATTTACGTATCTGTATCCTGTATCTGCAGCTTCTGTGGGAATAGGAGAATTAGAATCTGCATACGTCAATGGATTTATTGACATATCGGTAGAGTAAGGATAACTTCTAAGTCCAGAACCCGTTGTTGGCTGACTTAAAGCAAATGTTGCAATTCCTTTAGGTGTAGAACCTACATCTCCAGTTTTCATTAGCATCATTAAAGCAAACCAATCCGACCATCCTTCGCCCATTTGATCATAATTTTGCAAACAACTAGAATTTGCTGGCCCACCTGATAATCTTGTTGAAATTCCATGACCGTATTCATGAGCAATGATTCCGTTATCAAAATCCCCATCCGCGTTAACGAAAGGCGTTGATTGTAGTTGCAAAGTGGCATTCACCGTTTCTAATTTCATTCTAGCAATCAACGCTTCTCCAACTTCTTGGGTAAGACTTATTGCAGGAATAAGAATTGTTGCATCGGCACCAGACATGTTAATCCCTGCAGCAACCGTGGCAGAAGGTGCAACATTATTAACGATGATGACAGCGGTTGCTCCAGCATTTTGAGCATTTTTGACTTTTTCTGTAAAAGCACACGGCGTTCCGCCTAAAGCTTCCGCTAAAGACCTTCTTATTACGGCGATTTTACCATTAAGTGCTGCAGCATTGACAGCAGGCAAACAAGCATCTGCATTGTCCGTAGTTCCGGCATCTGGGGTTCCATCATTATAAAGAACCAAATCAGATTGGATTGAAGCTGGTGCAATTGGAATGTCAACATGTCCTGGAGAAAAAACATTATCTCTACCTTCTCTAAATCCAGCAAAGTCTGCTGGAGAATTTACAAATAAAGGTTGTAATGAAGGCGCAACATTCCATAAAAACATTTGCATTCTTGGTTTTGTTCCATCAACAGGTGTTGAAAAATTGGCATTGTTTAAATTTTGTGGATTTGCGGTTGCACCATCTTGCGAATCTGCATTAACAGCATCCCCTAAGAAAGTAGCACTTCCACCTTTGCCATAATTATTTTGTTGGAAATTACCATTCACTTCATTAAATCCATATTGATACCAAACATCGTGCATCATATTATTCATATAGAATAAATTTGTGGTAGCAGCTGCTAAATAAGTGGAAGGTTGAGCGGTTTCTCCTCCGTATGGAAAATCAAAAAGTAATGACGCACCTCCATCTGGGCTTACTCC
>JBILYQ010000056.1:0-9905 GCA_044377655.1 Flavobacterium sp. | reverse complement strand
TGGTGATTACTTCTACTTTTTCGATAGCATCTGCAGGAATTAATCGTAAGGCTTCGGTAATGTTGATAGCGTTTGATGGTTTTCCGTCGATTAGTATTTTAACATTGTCATTTCCTCTTAAACTAACGTTTCCTTCCACATCTACAGAAACGGAAGGTATATTGTCCAAAACATCGCTAACAGTTCCACCTTTTACCATCAAGTCGTTTCCAACGTTGTATACTTTTTTGTCAAGTTTTATTTCCACTGTAGTTTTTTCGGCACGAACTATAACCTCATTCAACTGTGTAGCATCTTCAAGAAGGCTGATTGACCCTAAATTGATATTTTCGCCAATTATTTTTGCTTTGATTTCGTTAGGGCTAAAAGAAATAAATTCAATTTTAATATCATAAGTTCCTTCAATAACTTCAACATTAAACTCTCCTTTTGGGTTTGTTATTCCTCCAAAAATTGATTTAGGATTGTTTGTGTTTACTAAAGTAATTGTTGCGTATTCCAAAGGTAGTTTTGTGGATTTTTCAGTTACGTTTCCTTGAACTTTGAATTTCTTTCTTCCGATATTTTCTTGCGAATAATTTAAGAATGTGCTCAACAACAAAGCAAAAGTTACGATTAATTTAAAAACTCTCATGAATGTTTGATTTTTATATCTTTTAGAATGTAAAAGTACTTTATGGTTTAAACAACATTTCACAAAGGTTTGTTAAATGAATTTTGGAATTATTCTAAATAATTTCAGTAAAAATATCTAAATCTCTAGCAATAAATGCTTTGTCTTTATTTATTACAATTGGTCTTTCTATTAAAATTGGATGTTGAACCATGGCTTTAATGATTTCATCGGCTGAAAGTGGCTTGTTTTGGTATTTTTCAACCCAAATAAGCTCTTTTTTACGTACTAATTCAATAGGTTCGCTATTTAATTTTTTGAGCAGTATACTTATTTCATGATGAGTTAACGGCTCTTTCAAATAATTTATTATTTCAAAAGGTTTCCCTGAATTTTCAATTTTTGCTAGACATTGTCTGGATTTTCCGCATCTTGGATTATGAAGTATTTGTAACATTTTTTTTTTTGCAAAGTAATAATATTGTTAGAAAATAGAGTACTTTAGACGAAATAAACTTTTTTTACCAATGTATATAGAACAATTACTCAAATTCAAGAAAAATAATTTAGTGCTTTACTTGCCAATACCACTACTTTTTTTAGGCATTATGGCATTGAATTTCGTTGCTATTTTGCTTTTGGATTTAGATGTCAATGAAATCATTAAAAAGGAAATAAGCACTAAAGGCGTTAATAGATTTTTTGTAGAAAGTATGATTCCCTTTGTTATAGGTATTGTTTTTTTGTTTTTATGGGTTTATTTTTTACACAAACAATCCATAAAGTCATTGACAACATCCCGACCAAAAGTAGATTGGAAAAGAGTGTTTTTTTCTTTTTCAACTTGGGCGTTATTTATTATTGTTTCCACTTTATTATTGTATTTCAACAGTCCCGAGAATTTTGTTTTGATTTTTAATCCTTCTAAGTTTTTTGGGTTTTTAATCCTCGCTCTTTTATTAATCCCAATCCAAACAAGTTTTGAAGAATATCTTTTTAGAGGTTATATGATGCAAGGACTTGGTTTGGCCACGATGAAAAAAATATATCCTTTATTGATAACGTCCTTTTTATTTGGAATTATGCATATTTCAAATCCAGAGGTTGAAAAAATGGGCTATATTGTTTTGATATATTATATAGGAACAGGATTATTTTTGGGTATTATTACTTTAATGGACGAAGGAATAGAGTTGGCTTTGGGTTTTCATGCGGCAAATAATTTAATAGGAGCATTGCTTTTAACTGCTGATTGGTCTGCTTTTCAAACACATTCTATATTTAAAGATATCTCAAGTCCTACGGCTGGAACTGATGTTTTGTTTCCAGTTTTTATAGTTTATCCTTTACTTTTGTTACTTTTTAGTAAAAAGTATCAATGGACTAATTGGAAACAGAAATTGATAGGAAAAATAGAAGAAACACCCGCGGAGTTTTAAAATTGTATAATTAAAAAAATTGAAAATGATGTATCATTCAACTTACGAAAATGTTCATAATCTTTTTAAATTAAATGGTTTTCATCTCAATAAAGAAGATTTATGTCGTGTTGCTTACAGTTTTATCAAAGAAGGGGAAGAATTTGAAAAGCCAGTAGGGGATTTTCTTTTAGACTGGTTTGACAGCAAATCGTATATTGAAATGCAAACTTCTGGGACAACGGGAACTCCAAAAAAAATTTCTGTTAACAAGCAAGCTATGGTCTATTCGGCATTGGCAACGGGAGATTTTTTTGATTTGAAGGCCGGTGATAAAGCACTACATTGTTTGCCTGTAAAATATGTTGCAGGAAAAATGATGCTGGTGCGCGCTATGATTTTAGGTTTGGACATGGAATTTGTAGCGCCAAGTTCGCATCCGTTGAAAAATAATGATATAAATTATGATTTTGTGGCAATGGTTCCTTTACAAGCTCAAAATTCTTTAAAAGAATTGAAAAGAGTTAAGAAATTAATTGTTGGTGGTGCAAAAATCAGTCCTGTTTTAGAAAAAGAGCTGATGAAATTAAAAACGAATGTTTTTGAAACCTACGGTATGACTGAAACAATAACGCATATTGCAGCTAAAAAAGTGGGGGAAAAGGCATTTATGGTTTTACCTAATGTTACGATTTCTTATGATGAGAGGAATTGTTTGGTTATTCATGCCCCAAAAATCAGCGAGGAAATTATACAAACCAATGATTTAGTGGAATTGGTAAGCGAAAATCAGTTTGTTTTCCTTGGAAGGATGGATAACGTCATTAATAGTGGCGGAATTAAACTGATTCCTGAACAAATTGAAGATAAATTGTCAAAACATATTCATAAACGATTTTTTATCACATCAAAAGAAGACAAAGAGCTAGGCGAAAAATTAGTTTTGGTTATTGAAGGCCAGCAAGATGATTTTGATTCATCATTATTTGACGATTTAGACAAATATGAGAAACCAAGAGAAATTATTTTCATTCCCAAATTTAAAGAAACAGCTTCTGGGAAAATTATGAGAAAAGAGACCTTAGTATAACTTTTGATGAATAAAAAAGACATTTAAGTAAATTGAATGTGTTTTTTTAATGATTTTATTTGCTGTTTGTATTTACCTCAACATAAAAATGATCCTTCAAGACTTCAACTTCTGATAATTTTTTTATTTTAAATTTTGATTTATTCCAAGTTTTTGTTGGGAAAATTCGTTTTCTTTCGCCTTTAATTTTGATGTCTATTGGCATGTCAAAACCAGTTTCCATGGTTTCCCAGCGGTATTCCAAATGTTTATTATTGGTGCGCAGTGATAAAGTTGGAATGGCAGGATAGCGCAAGTATTGATTAAAAACAGGAGTTAATTCCATTCCGGTTTCTTGGTTGAAAAAAGAGATTACAGTTTCAGTATCAATGATTTTGTGTCGGAAAGTCTCCGAATATTTCAATAGGATTTTCCACCATTTAGTATCATCATTGACAACATGTCGCAATGTATTTAAAAATAAGGCGCCTTTTGGATACATGTCTCCAGAACCTTCACTGTTAACTCCATATTGGCCAATAATTGGGCTATTGTTACCAACATTTGCTTTTAGACCGTTGCAATATTTCATCGCTTTTTCATATCCATACTGACATTCTACAAAAACAACTTCGGTATATTGCGTAAAACCTTCGTGTATCCACATATCGGCAATATCTTTGGAAGTGATGCTATTTCCAAACCATTCGTGACCGCTTTCGTGGATCGTGATATAGTCAAAAAGCAACCCAATTCCTGTGTGTGACAAATCACTTCCAAGATATCCATTTTTATATTTATTTCCATAGGCAACAGCACTTTGATGTTCCATACCTAAATAGGAAGTTTCAACTAATTTATAGCCGTCTTCAGCAAAAGGGTAGGTTCCAAATTTAGATTGAAAACAGTCCATCATGGGTTTAACTTCTTCAAAATGGGCACGTGCTTTTTCTTCATTTTCGCGCAATATATAATAGTCTAAATCCAAGCCTTTATGATTGTCATGAATATGTGCATAATCGGCGATGTTAATGGTGATGTCATAGGTATTTATAGGGTTTTTTACTTCCCAATCCCAACGAGTGTAACCATTTTTTAAATCTTCGGAGCCAATAAATCTTCCATTGGAAACATTCATCAAACCATTTGGAACCGCCACTTTAATGCTGGCACCATAATCAGGTTCGTCGGTTTGTGTGTCTTTTACAGGATACCATAGACTTGCTCCAGTTCCTTGAACCGCAACGCCAATCCATGGTTTTCCTTGGTTGTCTTTTTTGAAAACAAATCCGCCATCCCATGGAGCACGACGAGCAATTACTGGTTTTCCAGAATAATAAAATCTAATTTTCTGTTCAGAGTTTATCCGTAATTCATTTTCAAAATCGATAAAAACGGCATTGAATTCTCTTTTGTAGTCTAATTTTTTGGAATTGAAAATAATACTGTCAATTTGCATATTTTCAAACAAATCCAACTGAATTCTATTCGTGTTTTCAATAATTTTAAAAGTAATATCATTATGACCAACGATTGATTTTTCATCGGGATTGATTTTGATATTTAGATCATAACGCAATACATCAAAAGAGGTTCTTTCTGGTCGCAAACCGCCGTGTAAGCTATCTTTCCGAGTAAAATTTTGACCTGAAACTTGTTGAATTGTAATTAGTAATAGGAAAAGAAGAATTAAATTTTTCATGATTTTATTCACATTTGTATTTTGATAATTCATTACTAAATGAGTTAAAAACAATCGGATTAAAATTGTCCCAATCTAAAAAATAGGACCTGTTTTTAGAAATCGTAATCATTGCATCACAGTGAAGAGATTTGTCATACTCTAAGAAAATTTGGTACAATAAATTTTTTTCATCAAAAACCCATTTGTTATTTATTTTTTCACGTTCATATTGGACAAAAACTACAGGATTATTAACTCTGGTAAAGTTTGTGGAATGTAACATTTTAAAATAAACATTTGAGTGTTGATCAATTTTTATTTTTTTATAGGCATCAAAATCACAACTTTTTTTTGGCATCATATAAAATATATTTACCGTTCCAACAGAATCAATATCTATGTTACATTTCTGTTTTAGGAATGTTTTTAAAACAATGAATTTTTCAACTTCGATGCAACCAGGAATAACTTTTTCAAAAGAGTTGGGATATGAGTCTTTCATTTTATAGTTACTAGTATCAAAGAAATTAGTAGGTTGTTTTTGTTCTTTTTGGGCATAAATTATTCCGCAACAAATTATAAAAACTAAGGATAAAAAGTTTTTTTTCATTTTTTTTTAAACTTGAATAACACCTAGATTAAATTTCTTTTCAATAGGTGAGTGGTTGGCCGCTTCAATTCCCATAGAAATCCAAGTTCGGGTTTCTAAAGGATCAATAATGGCATCGGTCCACAATCGGGAAGCTGCATAATAAGGAGATACTTGTTCATCATATCGGGCTTTTATTTTATCGAATAATTCCTGTTCTTTTTTCTCGTCAATGATTTCCCCTTTTGCTTTTAGTGAGGAAGCTTCAATTTGAGCCAATACTTTTGCTGCTTGCGTGCCACCCATAACGGCAAGTTCTGCACTTGGCCAAGCAAAAATTAATCTTGGATCGTATGCTTTTCCACACATAGCATAGTTTCCAGCGCCATACGAGTTTCCAATAATTACTGTGAATTTTGGAACAACAGAATTAGAAACTGCATTCACCATTTTGGCACCGTCCTTTATAATTCCACCATGTTCGGATTTTGAACCCACCATAAAACCTGTCACATCTTGTAGAAAGACCAACGGTATTTTCTTTTGGTTACAATTGGCAATAAATCGTGTAGCTTTATCAGCAGAGTCGGAATAGATAGCCCCTCCAAATTGCATTTCTCCTTTTGCTGTTTTTACAATTTTTCGTTGGTTGGCTATAATTCCTATAGCCCAACCATCAATTCTTGCATAGGCGGTAATGAGTGTTTTGCCATAATCGCCTTTGTATTCATCAAATTCTGAGTTGTCCACCATTCTTTTGATGATATCATACATATCGTATTGCTCGTTTCGTGCTTTTGGTATAATACCAAAAATATCCTTTTCGTCTAAAGCTGGTTTTTCAGGTTTCTCTCTATTGTAACCTGCTTTTTCGTAATCACCAATCTTTCCAACGATACTTTTTATTCTATCCAAAGCATCTTTATCATCCTTTGCTTTATAATCCGTCACTCCCGATATTTCGCAATGTGTTGTGGCACCGCCAAGAGTTTCATTGTCGATTGTTTCTCCAATTGCGGCTTTCACTAAATAACTTCCGGCAAGGAAAATGCTTCCAGTTTTGTCTACAATCATGGCTTCATCGCTCATAATTGGTAAGTAAGCACCACCGGCAACACAACTTCCCATTATGGCTGCAATTTGAGTAATTCCCATGCTAGACATGATGGCATTGTTGCGAAATATTCGTCCAAAATGTTCTTTATCTGGAAAAATTTCGTCTTGTAAAGGCAAATAAACTCCCGCTGAATCAACTAAATAGATTATTGGAAGTTTGTTCTCCATGGCAATTTCTTGAGCACGCAAATTCTTTTTTGCAGTAATTGGAAACCAAGCACCAGCTTTAACAGTAGCGTCATTGGCCACTACAATGCATTGTTTTCCTTTGATGTATCCCATTTTTACCACAACGCCACCAGAAGGACAACCACCATGTTCGGCATACATTCCATCCCCAACAAATGCGCCAATTTCAATGCATTTTGCTTTTTCATCCAATAAATAATCTATTCGTTCGCGGGCGGTCATTTTACCTTCAGCATGAAGTTTTTCTATTCGCTTTTGGCCACCTCCAAGTTTAATTCTTGCAAATTGGTGTTTTAAATTGGATACTAATAGTTTGTTGTGATCTTCGTTTTTGTTGAAGTTGATGTCCATATTTGGTAAAAATTATTGTATTTTAGGTTCGCTTAATATTTGGTTTGCTAAAGTACGAAAACGTTTTCTAACTGAGAAAAATTCAAAATAATTAAAGTTTTTTTTTAAATGTGATCCGCAAACACATAAATGGATATTTATGGTTTGTTAATATTTACTTAACATTAGATGGATATATTTGCACCATAAAAAATATAAAAATGTCAATAAATAGTATTTTCCAATTTTTAGTACCAAAAGATAAAAAATTCTTTCCACTTTTTGAACAGGCTTCTAACAATTTAATATTATTGGCAGAAACACTTCACGATGCGGTTAATGCTCCAAATGCGGAACGCGAAGTTTATTTTAGTAAAATTGAGGAATTAGAAGTTGTTATTGAAGAGATTACTCATAAAACGCATCTAGAATTAAGTAGAAATTTCATTACCCCTTTCGATAGAGAAGACATACATTCTTTAATTAAATCCATCGATAATGTGGCTGACTTTATGCATGGTGCGGCTAGTAAAATGCGTTTGTATCAAGTTGAAAAAATTACAAAATCAATTCGTAAATTGACTGAAATCAATTTGGAAGCATGTCAACTCATTGGAGCTGGTATAAAAGAATTGAAAATAATGGATAACAAAGCAATCAAAGAAACTTGCAAAAAAATTAATAAATTAGAGAGTAAGGCTGACATTGTTTTCGACAAAGCGGTTGCCGATATTTTTGAAAATGAAACGGATGCTAAAAACATTATTAAGTATAAAGAAGTATTGTCAGCATTGGAATCAGCGTCAGATAAATGTAAAAGTGTATCTAATGTAATGGAACAGATTTCTGTAAAACATTCATAAATAGTTATATTTAAAAATCACTTTTATGGATTTTACGCTACTTATAGTCATTATATTTCTTGCCCTAGTTTTTGATTATATCAATGGTTTTCATGATGCGGCAAATTCAATTGCTACAATTGTAGCCACTAAGGTTTTGTCTCCTTTTCAAGCAGTTCTTTGGGCTGCCTTTTTCAACTTTTTGGCGTATTGGGTTTTTGGTTTCGGTGTTGCCGACACGGTTGCAAAAACGGCTCATACAAGTAGCATTAATTTGATTGTAATTTTATCAGGAATAATAGCAGCCATTATTTGGAATTTAATTACTTGGTGGAAAGGTATTCCATCTTCTTCCTCACATACACTCATTGGCGGATTTGCTGGAGCAGCAATTGCTCATGGATTAACAGGTGTTACCGATCCAGAGCATGCAGGATTTAAAATTGTCAATTGGTTAAAAGCGGCCAAAGAAGGAGAATTATTGCCTTCGGGTGTTGTAATTGTAATTCTATTTATAGTATTTGCGCCATTGATAGGGATGATTATTTCTTATTTCTTGTCATTGTGGTTAATGTATTCCTCAAAAAAGAATATGTATCCGAAAATAGTTACTGTAGTTTTAATGCTTTTAGCTGTTTGGTTTTTATCGGCGGTACTTGTTCCATATACCGACATAAAAAAGCCAAGATTTGATAGTCATTTTTGGAGTATAGCTTCAGAACCATCAAATATTAAATGGTTATTAGTAGCTTCAATATTTTTTAGTTTGGCTATTTTTAATTTAGTTTTTAGTAGTTTTTCAACAGCAAAAGCGGAAAAAGTTTTAAAGAAGATGCAATTGTTATCATCGGCAGCCTTTAGTTTAGGTCATGGTGGTAATGATTCACAAAAAGTTATGGGAATCATTGCGGCAGCCGTTGCCGTATATATCAAAACAAACCCAAATATTAACATGTCAGACGGCTGGTTAGACTTAAACGTGATTTTACCGTCAGAAGTAAATGGTGCTAAAGTTGATGGTCATATGCCAGCATGGATACCGTTAACCTGTTATAGTGTTATTGCATTGGGAACTTTAAGCGGTGGATGGAAAATTGTAAAAACAATGGGGTCTAAAATCACTAAGGTAAATGCCTTTGAAGGTGTTGTAGCAGAATCTGCAGGTGCATTAACCTTATTCATGACCGAGCATTTTAAAATACCAGTTTCTACAACGCATACCATTACGGGTTCAATCATTGGCGTAGGTGTAACGAAAAGAGTTTCTGCTGTTCGATGGGGTGTCACCGTAAAATTATTATGGGCCTGGGTATTGACTATTCCAGTTTCGGCAGTATTGGCCGTATTAGTCTATTTGTTTCTAAACTTATTTTTATAAATAATTTAAAGTAAAAAAAACATCCTTAAGCAAGGATGTTTTTTTTTGGTATTTATTTTGAAGAATCTCTAACCAATCGCTTTAAAATAGCCCATTGTTTTAAAGCGTCTCTAGCTTCTACTGCTGGATAACCCAACATCACTTTTCCAGGTGGAATATCTCCAGTAACACCAGAGCCAGCTCCAACAATAGCTCCATCTCCAATAGTGGTGTGGTCTTTTATTGAAGCACTGCCTCCAATTATTACACCATCACCTAGCGTTACTGAACCCGCAAGTCCACTGTTTCCCGCAATTATACAAAAGCGGCCGAGTTTACAGTTGTGACCAATTTGTACAAGGTTGTCAATTTTACAACCATCACCCAAAACCGTTGAACTGAATTTTCCTCTATCAACACATGAGTTTGCTCCAATTTCAACATTATTACCAATAATTACATTCCCAATTTGAGGTATTTTAACCAATCCTCTTTCAGGATCTGGTCTAAATCCAAAGCCGTCAGCACCAATGGTAGCATTAGGATGAAAAATACAATCATTACCTATAATTGAACGCTCTCTTATTACCGTTCCCGACCAGATTACGGTATTTTTGCCTACCGAGCAATCATCAAGAATGGTGACATTGGGATAAATAATCACATTATCGCCTAGAGTTACTTTTGGTCCAATGTAA